>JAJYZG010000028.1 GCA_021800155.1 bacterium | reverse complement strand
TTAAATACATATTCAAAAATGAATGGAATAAGCTCAATGATGTTAGCGTGAAGCATACATTGTGCCTAGCGTATCAATGGGCACTAGGAATGCGTAGCTATGCCTGCAGTAGGGCGTTTGTGCGTACCACTAACGACTTGATAGTGAAAAGCATAACTCAAACTGATAATTTGAGTTTTGAATTTATTGGATTGATTGAATTTAAAAATTTGAACGAATTTTTAGAAAAAAGAGATGATTTAGAAAAATATAAAGAAAAAGATAATAAACAAAAATGGACTTATATTTTGAATGATATAGATGCAATCTTATCGTTTATTTACATGCCTTCGCGTCTAAAAATTCGCTATGGACAACGGAGGTACCGTTATCGTAGGTCTATCGGAGGCTCAACGTAGGGCTATCGCATGCCTATCGGGTGTTTATCGCAATACGTTTAAATATTCTAAATACGTTATAGTTTTGTGATATTTTATGCAAAAGACAATAGATTATTGGCTCAGTGAACAGTACCGTTGTAACGATTGTAAAAAATTGTTAAATTTTGAGGAATTAAAAGGTCACACACAAGGAACGGGTCACGGCTTTTTTGGTGTGGAACTAGTAGTTAGAGAAAAAACCTTAGAGGCGATGAAAAATGAACTGGCTAAAAAAAATGATAATGAGTAATTTTGTTGTACAATCCATTTACGAGCATTACGACACGGTAGAGCCAGCGTCTTATAGGTTTTAGTTATGCAAATAAATTGGTTAGCCGTGGAACTGGTGCTTATATTTGTGGCGGTACTGGCGCATCTAGTTATAGCTTACTGGATAGCTCCGAAAAAAGCAAAGCAATACATACTTTTTGCACTCAAAACAGATAAAACATTCATCGATGACATACTGGCTAATGTGGACATACCTAGCCTAACGCAATTGGTATTATCCCGTATAAAACCATCAGACGTGAGTGCCATAACCGATAATATACTGGACGGTTTACTGGCTATGTCACAGGATAAGGAAGTTACAGACAAAATCAAAAATATGATCTACACATGGATAAACGACTGGTTCAATTCCGTTAAAATGGCAGCCAGTAAAGAAATAAATAAAAATGCGGCGGAACAGTTACAGATAGCCAGTGCCGGTAATCCAGTTTTGGGCATAGCCATGAAGTTTTTACCTAAAAATTTGTACTGGCTAATACAATTCCTACCTTTGTTGATGAACGGAGGTATGGGTGGCATGGGTCAGCAACAGCTGACACAACAGCAATATGATTATCTGGTAGCACAACAACAGGCGGCTGCTCAGCAACGGGGGGCGGTTAAATGAATAAAATATGTGTGTATAAGTATAGGTGTAAGAATTGTGGACATAAAATAACAAAAGTTATAGATGACGATATGAACGCAAAATATGAGCATGTAAGCAAATACTATGTTATTGAATTAGAATGTAGCGTGTGTGGGTGCAAAAAGCCAGAACGGGACACGACTAAATATAAAGATGCGGCATATTATCGCTTCTTGGTGAAGTATTATAAAATGTGATAAAATGTTATATATATATAGCGTACTAATACTGTTAATTGGTGTTATTATATGGCTAAGAGAGAAAAAGAACATGATGGACATGGTTATGAAGGTAAGTACAGGCGTAAAGCTAAAAGAGTATCAGCGATAGATGCCGCTGGGTTAGCCGCTGGGGTCTATTTTTCAAGTGTTGAAAACGTGGGCGGGATAGATGTAGTAACTAGCAATCCAGGTATGGCTGCGGTGGGTCTGTTTAGCGGCGTGACTGGATATAATTTTGAAAGTAGACAGTGGAATATGGATAATCTAGCACCGTTCTGGGTACCAGTAATAGGCGCTAAGGTTGTGGACATCGTAGCGAAAAAGCTATTGAAACATGATATTAAATTGAGTAAGGGGTTCAATTTGTTTTGAATAGATTTGAATAAAAAGGTGAAAAAAAAATGTTAGAAAATATAAGAAGGAAGCTGGGCATGTTCGGGGGATTTCCAGGATTGGGGGGTTTTGGTGGCGGGGCACCTAGATTGCCGTCACCACCTAGGTATCCAGGTGGAACGAAAATACCTACGAAGAGTGGGACAGCGAAAGTAATCACAAACAAAACCTACGCAATGAGCGGAGCTATAGGTAGCGTAGCCGTGGCTGTAACGCTGGCGGCTGCTGGAACCGCTAACGCAAATTTCACATTTAATAAAGAGGCACATATTGTAAAAGCCAAAATGGTTGTTACGGCTGGTGCGGCTTACGCTGGCATTCCCGTTGAGGGGGGATTTACGGTTAATGTAGCCACATCGTTAAATTCCATCAGTGACGACGACTTAGACATTGACGCTGGTAATACTATAGTAGTGCCTGTCACTACCACGGCGGCAGCCACGGTGGTATTGGTTTTGTACTACGAATGAATAAATGAATATACTTTTTTCAATAAACCTTTTAACTTAACTTTTTTTAATAGAATAGGTGTGTTATGAAAGCTTTACAAAAAATGCAAAGTCTAGAGGTGCCATTAATAGGTGGCACTGGTGCATTATATTGGTTGTTCGCTCAATTGCCGTTAGGCAGTGAAGTAGACAACGTAACTGGACGTATAACGTTGCCGAATGGCTTTGTGAGTACTGGCGTGCCATATTACGATGCCTTTGGCGGTGTTCCTAGACAGCGAATAGATTGGCACCTTTATGGCGTATATCAGACTGTAGCTAGCGTCACATCTATAAGCGAGATAATTAATAGCGGTACGCTTATCAAACAGGGCTATACTGATATGTTCACGATTAGTGGTTTGGGAACCGCTGATATAAATAATTATTTTTTAGTTAAGGTTAGCGAAAAAATACGTAATCAGTATAATCAAGTAGTGTTTTATTCACAATTCTTAGATGGCATCTACAATGCCTATAACAATGCTTATGCCACCAGTGGCATAGGTAATGTATTGATGTCTTATGCCATGCCGGAGGTGGAACATGGCAATTAAAAGGTTAGTAGCCAGTGGTAATAACGTTACTGAGACTACGTACTCACCGAAGTTCGCACCAGTACCCGGTATGAAATGGCTTATTCAAGCAGTACTGGGCAGTGTTACAGCTGGAACGGGTACAGGCACACGTAGCTTCGCTGCTCTGTATTATCCCACTGGAGATTTTACTGGTACGCAATTGATAAGTGGCTCTGGAACTGGCAGTATAGGCTCACAGGCATTATATACTACAGGCTATCCACAAGGATATTACGCTGAAATCGGCTATTTAGGTTCCGTTAGTTTTGGCTACACTGTAGTGGCTGGAGATAACTTCGTGGCTATACTCGTAGTTGATGAGAAGGTGGACGAATGAACATAAAAGCTCATGACATAACGCTCTGGATAGTCACGTGTGGATTGATAGCCATAGCTATAATCAATCCATCACTGGACAATATAATAATTCCGTCACTGGTAACAAGTTTTTTGGGGCATGGGTTAATAAACTCTATTTCATCACAAAATCAAGAAAAAAATAAGAATGCATCTGGGGTGGGCTAAATGGCGGCTGCTCCGTTAGCCTTGGCGCCAGTGCTCCAAGGTGCAGCTAAAGCCTTAAATCAATCCGCTATAGGTGGTTCTTTTTCTGGTATTGAGGTGGCTCCGGGGAACAAGACAGGGGAAATTCACGTAGATATACGGGCGTGGGAGATACTGGCGTTTATTGCGTTTTATTATGGCTATCCCATGGCGGCGGCATTGGCTAAAGATCTAAGTAACTATCTAGGCGGTGCAACAAAATGGGCTAACAATCCGGGTGTAATACCGGGTACAAATAACTGGGAGGACACTGTAGCCGGCTTTATCCTAGGAGGTATTCCGGGCGCTATCCTAGGGGCGGGATTGCTTAATGGGTTGTAATTGGTAAATTCACGAAGATGAAGCATACTTTTTGATAAAAACTCAAAAAAAGGGCTCGAATAAAGCAATAGAACGCTGTTCGGGATATTATGGTATAATATATATACATCAAAAGCATACTATAACTAATGTAAGCGGTCTATAGCCGCTTTTTGGGAATGCGCCGTCACGCATTCCCGTTGCCTTGACGGAGGTATGTTGTGTATATTAATTCAATAGGGATACCAGTATCGGAGCTGTCTTACGCTTCGGCTCAATTTGATTTTCTAGATGACGATCAATTGCAAAATTTATATACTGACTGGGTCAGTAATGATACGTTTTTAATAATCAAAAAAACACAAAATGAGAATGTGGAATATAAATTCATGAAAGCTGCGAAGCGTGGTAACGATATTTATCAGTATAAATTAAATAAAAAACTATCCACGCTTAAAGAAAATGTGCTAGCTGGCATTGAAAGCTATCAACATGTAGACAGTTCAAGCACCAATACGTTTTTTATTACGCTCACGACAGATCCAAAAAATTACGAAAATTCTAAGACAGCGTGGCATGATTTGAGTTATCAATTAAATCTATTTTTGGCTAATTTCTATAAAAAGCTGAAAAACCATTATGCCAGTATGGGTTTTAAGCTTAAAATCAAAATAAACAAATTGAGAAGCTATGAGATGCATGAGAACAGCTATCCACATGTGCATCTGCTAATACAGATGTACACTGTGGATTATGCGGGACATATTACTCCGTTGGTTATATCTGATTGTTTTAATTTTAATAATAAAAATCGTGCGCCTGACTGGCTAAACAATATGGTGCATGATGCATGGACTAGTCAGATAGTAGATGTACAAGCAATAATACAAAATCAAAGCGGTATAGCTCTGGTGGATTACATTCTTAAATACATATTCAAAAATGAATGGAATAAGCTCAATGATGTTAGCGTGAAGCATACATTGTGCCTAGCGTATCAATGGGCACTAGGAATGCGTAGCTATGCGTGTAGTAGGGCGTTTGTGCGTACCACTAACGACTTGATAGTGAAAAGCATAACTCAAACTCGAGAAATAAATTATGAATTTATTGGATTGATAGAATTTAAAAATTTAAATGAATTTTTGCAAAAAAAAGAGATGTTAGATAAATATAAAAATAAAGATAATGTACAAAAATGGTCTTATGTTCTAGACGATATAGATGCAATCTTATCGTTTATTTACATGCCTTCGCACCTAAAAATTCGTTATGGGCGTCAAAAATATAGACAAAGAAGGAGTTTTGGAGGGGCATCATAGATATTTTGTGACTTTTTGTTGATTTTTTGTTGTTTTGTTTGATATTTTGGTTGAATTTGAGTAAATTTTGTATAAAAATAGAACAGAATGTCTATATTTGTGTATATAACATCTATTTTTGATGATAAAAGTATATATATTTAATATGCCATGTTTAATCGTGATAAAATGATAGACAATAAGATAGACTTAGATAAAGAAAAAGAGCTAGAAATAAAAATATTTGAATTGCTGAATGGAACGAATGTGAATACTGCAATAGCTGCATTGGCAGTATGCATGCAGGATAGGTACTACCGTGCGATTGAGGGAGGAGTTGGATTTTATGAGGTGGTTCGGTTCAATCGAGGATTATCCAGAGAACATGAAAAACTATTGTTTAAACAAATACGGGGACGGGGTATTATATGAATATGAACACACGTAAAGGAGATCGTTTGATAGCGGACATCTCAACTGCCAGAGGTGTTAACATAAATATTGACTGGCACAATGAAGTTGTCACTATAATATTACACTACGCTTACGGAGATGTAACGACAGTATATCAATTATGGGACAAAAAAAATGTGACCCAGGTACGTAAGGCGCTCAAAGCAATACGCTCCCGCACTAATGTAGTTAATGAGGTGTAATCATGTGGCCATTTAAGAGAAAAAATAACGACAATGAAAAACTGCGCGAGCTGGCGGCCGAACTGAAAGCCGCCAAAGCAGAAATCTCCAGGCTACAATCCAAAAACCCCCAGGAAATGCTCCTGGGCCTAGAGAACGAAGCCCTGAAGCAGCGTCTCCAGGCAATACAGAGCTTTCAAAATGCTACTCAAAAAATGTTGCAAAAAAAGCAGGAGAGCCTTACCCAGGAGAGCTCCCAGGATGCGACCGAGATTGACTTATCAGGCGTAGTAGATCTGGATCCCAAGATGCTACAAATGCTAGACCGTTACTGGCCCCTGCTACCCAAAAGTGCCAAGTCATTCATACAGGGCATCGCCCAGGGCGTGGGCCTGGACATCGCAAAATTGAGGAAAGGCGACCCAGAACAGATAAAATTGGCTAGCGATTTGATGAAAAAAACGAAAAAGGGGCAGGAACAGCAGAGCAACGATAAAACCCTGGAGGAGTTAATTCATGAGTGATAAATTACCAGAATTACCAGATGATGCGACAGTTAAATATAGATTGAATCATGATCTGTGTATCTACTGCGGTCGCCCTCTGCAGAAAGTCATGGAACCTCCGCCTGATTCCAACAGTATAGTGTACACAGAATCGTACTACTGCAATACCCCAGGGTGTGTTTTTCACAATATATTATTCGTCCGAAAAATCTAAGGTGATGCCATGAAGTGTAGTATATGTAATAGTTGTATGCGTCAGGTCTGGGATTCTACCTATGGCTGGCACTGGGAATGCACCACCCCGTGGTGCCCTAGCAACCGCAGTCAATTTTAATATAAATGGATATAACAAATTAAACGTCATTTTTAATGTTACAGCTGCAAGGTTGTTACAAAATCTATATATATATTATAGTATATTACTTAATTAGTAAAGCGAAAAGCTTTACATATTAGGTGAAAATTATGGCGAAACATAAAAGGAGACACAATAAGCATCATTTTGGAGGTTCCCGAAAAGGATCCACGAGCAAAGGATTTTTGGAGGAGGCTCTCGGCTTTGTCGGGGGTCTTATAGCAGGTAAGGTCATAGACACGTATGTGCCACAGGCACAGTACAACATAGGGAACGAAACAATCAATTTGGCTAACGTCGGTGGCGGTGCCGCTGCAGTAATCGGTGGCCACTACGCCAAGGGAACCGAAGGTAAGATAATTACAGGCGCCGGTATCGGTATGCTTGGGTATGAAGCCCTGGCAGTAATCAGTAATCACATCCCTGGCACAGGCAATTCAACGGGAAATAACTCAGGTAAAGGTAATGCTGCGTCTGCATATATGCAGTCACAGATTTACGATTAAAAAAGGTGAAAAATATGGGAACAAAATTAACAACTCCAGTCGACCAGACTTTTGTTGTGACATTCAGCGTGCCGGTAGCAGGGATAGGAAACATAACGCCAGGAGTAATACAATCCAACCCTGCGATTGCAGGCGTCAGTCAGATAGTAGTATATCCGGGCGAAGTTTGGGCCGTAAAAGACCTGTACGTAACCTCGGCGCAGACTCCAGACGGTCTAGCATCCTTAACCAAGAACGGGATCAGCCAGGAGAACGGAATAGACTTGAACTCCGAACTGATAACGAACAACAGCCGTCCGACCCCTCTAAAGAAAAATCCCGTCGTGCTCGAAGGGAGCGACACGGTGGGCATACAGCTCAGTCAGTTAGCCGCTACAGCCGCAGCCGCTACAGTGAGCGCATTCTTGATCGTGAGGAGAATACCCAGAGCGTAAACCTTTTTTCAAATTTTAGGATCCCGGGGCAGATGCCCCATAACTTTAGAGGTGTAATATGGCTGCACAATTTAGCTCTGGAGCCACGTATAGTGGTACATTCGTTAAGCAAAATTTAACAGTGCTACCAAATTTATCCGTGAAATATAACATTAATTTGAATAAAGAAGTGAATGGTTATGTCGAAAATGTTGGCGTCCAGGCATTCACAATACAAACTCACACAGGATTGTCATTTGTCATCAATCCTGGCTATAAATTTAAATTCATGCATGTACCAGCGCAGCAACTAGAGGCTACATTCGGCAACTTAGGTACTACACTCAATATATTCGTGATAGAGAGCCCTGCCACAGGCCTGCAGTACGAGATAGACCTAAAAACAATCCTGCAGAGCACCCAGCAAACCCAGCCCGTAGCCATGCCTATCGGGGGCTTTACCAGCCCTGGTATAGGTATATTAATCATAAGAGGTATCGGCGCCAATGCCGTAGCAACACTAACACTCAATGGCACCGCTTACAATCTCGATGAAGGCGCCACTTTGGTCACAGGAGCGATATACGAGTGGGAACTGCATCTCAATACAGGAGACGTGGTCGGAGCCACTGCCAACCTGACACTCCCGTTATATCTATTCAGTCAGGGGGTGCTGTAATGAAGGCGGCACCCCCGCAAGGACGGTTTAGTACAGCAAAATCTTATACGTTTACTGGAAACAATACATTCACAAATAATACTGCGGTAAACGCCACACTCACAAGCACATCTTTAGAAGCCCTTACCAATCCTCTCTACAATTCAAACGGCATCTATTCGGCGTTAAGTAAAGGTGCTGCGCCTGGATCTCTAGTGGTAGGTGCTAGCCCGTATACATACACTAATCCATATAATTATAATTTGATGATCTACATAGCAGGAGGTGTGGTTACTGCACTCGGATATAATGGCTCTACACTGGCGTCAGGCTTGACCTTAAGCGGTGTAGTGCTTGTAACACTCAAACCATCAGAGTATGTCACTGTCACATACACTACAGTGCCAGCTATGTTCTTCGTCCCGATGTAAAATAAAAAAAGGTGAAATAATATGTACACAACCGTAACTAGAATAATGGGGGGCGGTCTGCCACCTATAAAAGGCGCACCCGCCCAGTATGCCCAATCCAATACATGTAATTGCAGTCAGGTGAATAGCACTCAGGTAGCACGCCCTACAACCCGTAACAGCATATCAAACCAATGCCTGGAATACTGCGCTGCACAGGCCTTGACAGGCGTCGGTACGGTAGACACATTAAGACATACCGGCCCGGTAGGCGGTGGTACCGGCGGCCGAAATACGACCAGATCCCACGGCCCCGCCGTAAAGAAATGCTCTAACGGTCAATACGTCCCGGTCACTCAATCATGCCCTTCTGGTACTAAACCCACCGGCCCCACTGGAGGCGGAGGATCCGGCCCCAGTGGCACAGGCCCAGGAAAATATAAGAATACATATACATGTATGCAGAAATGCGTAATGGCCCACCCCACTGACCCGCAAGCATGTCTGGGTCAGTGCGGTACCCGTAAAACCATTATACGCAATAAACACAATCAAGGGGGAGGTGGCGGAGGATCCGGCCCCAGTGGCACAGGCCCAGGGCCGGGATCCGCAACCCGCACCTGCCCCGATGGCTCAATCGTTCAGGCAGGTACCCCGTGCCCTACCACAACAACCCAACCCACCGGCCCCACTGGAGGCGGAGGCGGTGGTGGAGGCGGAGGATCCGGCCCCGGTGGAACCAACCCCGGCGGAACCACTCCCACTAGTAACTATACACTATACGCTATACTGGGCGGTATAGCCATTATAGGCGGTGCCGCCGTTTACTTATTCAGTAGAAAATCTAAGAGGAAAGTAAAAGTATGAAAAAAACTAATCTACTGCTCATAGGTGCTGGCGCTGTAGGCGTCGGCTTACTGGCGTATGGCATATATCAGTCCGTAGCCCCATTGCAAAAATCAGAAGCCGCCCTGGAGGCGGATATACAAACGCTAATTAATGATGTGGAAGACATCCCTAGTGAGTTAGCAGGAGATGTAAATGCTCTAGGTAATACCATAGCAGGGGACATTATGAGTGAGGAGACAGCGATAATTAATTCATTTCAGAGCAATATTGTCAATCCGATTGAAGGTGAGATCTCTGCACTGCCCGGTCAGATCGGCGGAGAGATAGGTAATAGTATGGCTGGGCTAAAGTCCTGGATGCAACAATACATAGTATCTGGGCTGTCCAACCTACAAAGTGGTCTTAATAGTTTACTGAGTTATTTTAATTTATGAGTGATAATTATGTCGATAAATCTAATAGTGGATCCGATAACCACGCCGATACTGGTGGCTGTGGTCTACATTCTTTATTCGCTGGATAAAAGATTGTCTTTTCTTGAAGGATTCTTTAATATAAAAATAAAATGAGGATAAAATGAGGTGAAAATATGACTGGAAAATCAAAAAAAGAATATAAAATTGTGGATACGTTTAATGGACATGTGTATGGATATGCCGATACCGAACGAGATGCCGATGAGAAAGTAGAACGAATAGCTAGATCGTTAAGAAAAAAAAGAATAAGCCCTCACATCAATTATGTTCCGCAATCATATGAATGGTTATGGAACTACAGAATGAATGAGTGGGAATGGATGGAGCCATGATTAATATGGATATGCTTAGTTACATGTATGGTGTAGGCACTGGTGTAATTCTTGGTCTGGGTGGGTATCATTACCTGACCAGACAAGAGCGTCTGACTTTGATAAATTTGCTTAAATCTATTTTGCCAAAATTGTAAAAATCTCACGTTGATGTTACACGATCTGAGAATTTTTTTCGAAATTCTCAGATGAAGCATACTTTTTGATAAAAACTCAAAAAAAGGGCTCGAATAAAGCAATAGAACGCTGTTCGGGATATTATGGTATAATATATATACATCAAAAGCATACTATAACTAATGTAAGCGGTCTA
>JAJYZG010000027.1 GCA_021800155.1 bacterium | reverse complement strand
ACGTGATAAAATCCATATATTAACAAGTAAGTTGGAAAGGACTCAGCGAGAACTTGGTTACCACTATTAGAAAAGCTCATGCTTAAACAGTACCTTTTGGTAACACTTACTTAATATCTAACGCGGTGGCAATCCGGTACTAGAACGGCGGATTAAAACCATGCTAACTGTTAAGATAGGTCTCCTCGTCCGGATCGTCAGCGGAAACTTCTGAATCGTCGCTGTTACCGAATACTTCATCCATTGAGCTCACCAGCACTTCGCGCGGCCGGGAGCCGTCCGCGGGGCCGACAATCCCCTGCTCTTCCATATTTTCGATTAAACGAGCTGCTCGGCCATAACCAATCCGTAACCGTCGCTGCAACAGGCTAGTCGATGCTTTGCGGTTTTCAAGTACCACATGTACTGCATCATGCCACATGTCATCATCAATATCGCTATTTGAGCCAAATTCAGATACTATCCCGCTTCTACCTGAGAGTTGGACCGGCTGGCTGACAACTTCATCGTCATATTGAGGTGGTTTTTGTTCGCGGATAAAGTCGACAACCTTTTTGGTTTCGTTTTCTTCGATTAGCGCAGCCTGTACGCGTTTAGGTTTAGGCATTTCTGAGGTCAAAAACAACATATCGCCACTGCCAAGAAGCTTTTCGGAGCCAGATTGGTCAATAATAGTCCGGCTGTCGACTTGGCTGTTAACAGTAAACGCGATCCGGGTTGGCACATTAGCCTTAATCAGACCCGTAATAACATCGACGGACGGACGCTGAGTAGCAATGACCAGATGAATACCGGCCGCGCGCGATTTCTGGGCTAAACGGACAATCAGAGCTTCAACGTCTCTGGCTGCCATCATCATAAGATCCGCCAGTTCATCAATTACAATTACTATATAGGGCATGCCCTCTTCTGCTTTAAGCAGATTGTATTGCTCGATGTCCCGTTTACCTACCTCAGCCATAGTTCTGAGCCGGCGTTCCATTTCAGCAACTGCCCATTTGAGTGCACTGATACACTTTTCCGGTTCATTAATCACCGGCGTGAGCAAATACGGAATATCATTATAAAGAGCCAACTCAACCTGTTTAGGATCAACGAGTATCAGTTTAAGAGCAGCAGGTGTATTACGATAAAGCAAACTGGTAATGAAAGTGTTGATCATGACCGACTTGCCAGATCCAGTTTGTCCAGCTATTAGCATATGTGGCATCCTTTTAAGATCGGCCACCACCGACTTACCGGCAATATCTTTGCCGATTACGAATCCCAAACTGCTGTCTAGAGAGCTCCATTCAGGTGACTCGAGAATCGAACTAATGCGCACAATCGCCGGTTTAATATTAGGTACCTCGATGCCAACAGCCCGTTTACCTGGGATCGGTGCTTCAATCCGAATCGAGTGCGCCGCAAGATCAAGAGCCAGGTTACTCTCAAGCGCGGTAATTTTAGTGAGTTTGGTCGAACTCGGAGGACGCAATGAATACTGGGTTACGCGTGGCCCAATATTCGCTCCTTCCATTTGTGCATCAATATTGAAGTTAGCCAACGTATCATGAATAATTCGGGCATTAGCATTGACATCTCCCGGATCAGCTTTATCCTGCTTTTGATTAAGTAGGCTGATTGGTGGAAACTTCCAATCAGGATCACTCATAGTCGTAAGTGCCTCATGGTTCTCCTCTTTGCCTAGCTTAAGCGCAGTGTTCCGAAAGTTGTTTGTGCGAACCGGCTCACTAAGTGAATTCTCCCCTAGTGTATGGTGCTCAATTGGAACGCCTTCGTTAAGTTTGAAAGTACTTTCGGCTTTAGCTTTAAGTTCAGCCAAATCGGTGTCATTATCCGTCTTAGACCGTTTCTTAAATAATTTAAGAAGATCCTTAGCGGTAAAACCAAGCGCATATAAAACAGCTAGCAAGGCAATGACGAAGAAGACCGCTGCGGCGGGAATTTTATCCAGCGCCGACAGTATTGCTCCTCCAATAACACTACCGACATGACCGCCATGACCGCCGCTCCAGATTCCGGATGAACTTTTGTTCGCAAAGCTAACATAGCTAAGTCCGCTCAGCGCAACAATGGCTACTGCTATACTAATCAGCTTGTTTCGCGGTAATTCATGCTCTTCCTCCATAAATATGAGCACACTGCCTATAACCATGGCTATAGGAACAGTGATTGCCGCCCATCCAAATAACCAATAAAAACCATGGTACAGGGTAGTTGGAAGTTTACCGCCGGTATTAAAAGCACCGATCAGCATGAATACCGCAATAATCAACAGGATTACAGCCAAGGCATAGAGTCCGAAGCCATTACCGGTTTTAACTGGTTCGGCCTTGCCCGCACCCTTCTTAGAGCGGTTGGTTTTTTTCTTTTTGGACATTTAGATAATTATACACCCAGAAACGCGAATTTAAGAGGCGCTAGTCGGGTTGGTCTTGACCTAATAAACGGGCTCGCATCTCTTGAAATCGACGTTGCTGTTCAGCAGCCAGCACTTCATCACTTTTTGACCTAATCTGATGCACGGTTTTGGCGTCGCCCACCTTACCCGAAATGACATTGACTACCGGAATAACTATCGGGGAAAGTTGAGTTTGTTCAAATAAATAGTGTGTAACATGATCTTTCAGCTCGGCCTTGAACCTATCCAAATCAATCCGCTTGAAGCGCTGGGCAACCGCACGTTTAAGTTCTTGTCTTAGACCGTTCATGATCTCTTCTTTGTCACGCATGTAAATGAAGCCTCGACTAATGATGTCCGGGGAAGTTAACAAGTTGCCGGTTTTACGATCTATGGTCAGAACTACCGCAACTAAACCTTCTTCGCTTAACAAAACCCGATCTTTAACAACTACGTTGCTAACAATTGCACCAGTTTGATCGACTAGCAAACTGCCAGCAGGAACCGCAGGAGCAGGACTCCACGAATCGTTCGTAAAGTAGAACGAATCGCCATTATCCGCCATAATTATATTCTCCCGGTGCCAGCCCTCTTCTACTGCCATTTCGGTATAGTATTTACGGTTTAGCGCACCGGCGTATATCGGCAGAAAGAACTTCGGCCGGACAATGTGCAGCATTTCGCGATACTCATCGCGGCGGGCATGACCTGAAACATGAAGCGGTCCGACATTATCTACTTCGTGGGTCGGGTGGCGATAAAGGATCACACCTCGTTTGACTAACAAATTTCCTATCTCCTCGTAGCGTACTTCATTGCCTGGGATAGGGGTCGAGCTGACAACGACTGTGTCACCGTCTTTAAGCTTTATATGTTTATGCTGACCCTCTGCCATCCGCTGTAAAGCAGCGCCCGGTTCACCTTGTCCGCCAGTACATATAACAAGAACCTGACGATCAGGAATATTAGGCATCTCGCGCATTGGCAGGACTGTCCCTTTTGGTATTTTTAAAATTCCTTGGCGAACTGCGATTTCGGCGTAAGCGATCATGCTCCGACCGTCAAGCGCTACCCGTCGTCCGCTTGCTGCCGCCGAGTTTACGATCATTTGCACCCGGTTCATGTTCGACGAAAAGATCGCCACAAACACTCTACCCTCAGCATGCCCGATAATGTCATGAAAGCTTTGCTGAAGTGTATGTTCGGTAGGTGTTCTTCCGGGCAGGGGCGTGTTACAGCTGTCGCTCATAAGCAACAGAACCCCTTCATCACCTAGCTGCCGCAATCTCACTGCATCCGTAGGCTTTTCGTCTAGGGGTTCGGGATCAAGCCGCCAGTCACCGGTATTTATAATCCGTCCCACCGGGGTATCGACCACAATGCAGGCCGACTCGGGTACTGAATGCGTGATTCTAACTAGTTCAACAAAAAAAGGCCCTAGCTTCAACCGTTCATGATTGTCCATATTCATTACAATAAGTTCTGGAGTGTATTCCAAACCTGACTCGGCAAATGCATCTTCGAAGGTTTTAGACACTACGCCCAGCGTAAAACGACTGCCATAAATCGGTGCCGGGTAATTCGGCACGATGTGCTTTAACCCCCCGAGGTGATCAAGGTGGCCGTGGCTTATTACGTAACCGCGGATTTTGTGTTTAATCGAATCCAGATATTCAGTATCGGCTATGGTGTAGTTAACGCCAGGCAACTCAACTCCCAGATTATTGCCACAGTCAAGGATCAAGGCATCGTTTTCCCACTCGATCACCTGCATATTCTTTTCGCCGATTGCTTCCTGACCACCCAAGAAACTGATCTTTAAACGGTTAGTGTCATCTTTGATGACATTGGCGCGTGATCGTTCGCCCTCTACTTTTAGATTATATTGATTGGCGATCTTTTGAGCATCCATGCGTGAACGCTTTGAGGCTCTGACTGCTTCAGAACGCGGAACACTTAGATTGCTACCGAGCGAATCTTTGGTTGCAGTTCTGCTTCGGGTGTTATTGGACCGGGTTTTAGGTCTTTGGTTATTAGATTGTGTCATGGTTTAATTGTTAAAATCCTCTCTTTATCTATGATTAAAGTGTTAATTGTTGATTTGCCGCTAACTTATCCCGATTAAGAGCTCTAATGATATCGGGTATTTGGATAAAGTCGTCAATTAGAGTTTGCCGCATTGACCCGTTATACAAAGCTGCTGCCGGATGAAACAGCGGCAGCAACACGATCGACAAACGCTCGCCGCTAAAAGCAAGGGTTAGTCTCTTGGGTTTGCCGTGTTCTGCACTGATACGTATGTCGGGTAGAAAACAACTGGCGGAATGACGTCCAAGCGTTACAACCAAACGCGGCTGGATTACCTCCAATTGCTGCTGCAAATAAGGTAGAAAAGCTTTCTTCTCTTGCGGGAGCGGATCTCGATTATGCGGCGGACGATACTTCACAATATTAGTTATATAGACCTGGTTACGACGTAACCCGATCTTGCCAAGCATTTCTTCTAGGAACTTACCGGCGGCGCCAACAAACGGTAGCCCGGTTAGATCTTCGTTTCGCCCTGGAGCCTCCCCTATAAAAACGATCTGGCTATCCAGATCACCGTCACCAAATACCAACCGCGTCGCACTTTTGGCTAATTCTGAACAAACTTCATTATCAATAATGCTGCGTTTAATTGCCTCTAATCGGTCAGTCCTATTTTCTAAAGAGTCCATGAAAAACCGTCCCAATAAACCTAAAGCTAAACTTCAGGCCATAGATTAAGAAAATTAGTGCAAGCACATAATACAGCAGATTCCCTTGGCTGATGCTTATAGAGATAAATAAATAACTTAAGCCAAAGCAGGCTAAAGCAGATATTATCATACCGCTTATTTTATGTTGCCAATGAATGAAGTTGTTGGCCATCTTAAGTTAATTTTATCCCCTCTTGGCTTTGTCCGTCAGTTCGCGTTGGGCAGCTTTCATTGACAACTGTAGTCTGCCACGATCGTCAACTGCGACAAGTTTGACTGTTACGCGATCACCTTCTTTAACCACATCACTCGGCTTTTGCACGCGCTCTTCGCTCATTTCTGAAACGTGCACCAGCCCGTCTTTACCTGGCAGAATTTGGACAAAGGCTCCGAAATCAAGCACACTGACAACCGGCACGTTTTCATATATTTTTCCAACCTCCGGTTCGGCAGTAATGCTCATGATCCACTGCTTAGCGGCATTAATGCTGGACTCATCTGGGCTAGCGATCCGGATTGTACCATCATCTTCTATATCTATCTCTGCTCCGGTTTCACCCGTAATCTTCTGAATTGTTTCGCCACCCTTACCGATCACCTCTCTAATTTTATCGGGGTTGATCTGAATTGACTCTACCCTCGGTGCATACTCACTCAACTCCTTCCGCGGAGCGGCTAAGGTATGAAGCATATGATCTAAGATGAAGGTGCGTCCTTCTTTGGCTTGTATAAGAGCCGCTTTCAAAGTATCGATGCTTAAACCATGTACCTTCATGTCCATCTGAAGAGCAGTAATGCCCCTGGCAGTGCCGGCAACTTTAAAATCCATATCTCCGGCAAAATCTTCAGCATCAGCTATATCGCTCAGGATATGGGGCGTATCTCCATCGAGCATCAGTCCCATCGCAATGCCACTCACCGGAGCTGACAAAGGAACACCGGCATCCATTAACGCCAAGCAGCTCGCGCAAGTTGCCGCCATTGACGTCGATCCATTCTGGCTCATGATTTCAGTCACTGAGCGAATTGCATAGGGGAAAGTAGTGGTGTCCGGCAGTACTGGTGCCAGCGCCCGCTCTGCCAGATAACTGTGCCCAATCTCTCGGCGGCCAGGACTACCTAAGCGTTTAATTTCGCCGACTGTCCAGCCGGGGGCATTGTAATGGTGCATATACCGTTTTTCACTATTCGATTCCATTGTGTCGATAGCCTGGGAATAGCTTAAAGGTGCCAGGGTTACGATATTCATGGCCTGAGTCATGCCCCGTGTGAACAAACTTGAACCATGTGCCCTAGGCAGGAAACCTACCTGGCTGCTCAACGGTCTAACCTCAGTTAACTTACGCCCGTCAGGACGAATCTTCTCCTGAAGAATTTCGTCTCTTACATCTTTATGTATGGCCAGGGTAAAGGCATCGTCATAGTCTTGGCGCTGTTCATCATAGTTGTCTACTTTTTGACTCAGTTCTTCATGCATTGCGTCTTTTAAAGCCTGTACTAAATCATTACGCTCCGGATAAGGTGCTCGTAAATTGGCTCCTAATTTACCCTTAACCCATTTATCTACTTGTTGTCTTACTGTTTCATTGGGCAGCACCAGCTTAAACTCCTGTTTGATGGGTTTAATCTTCTCGAAAAGTTGATTTTGAAGAATGATTGCTGGCTGCATGGCGGTATGGGCGTAGGCAATAGCTTCAACCACTTGTTCCTCGCTTACTTCTTTGGCTCCGGCCTCCACCATCATCACTCCGTTCTGGGTCCCGGCGACCACCAGATCAAGACCACCCAACTCTAGCTGCTCTGGTTCAAGAAATGCCGCAAACTTGCCATCTTTATCTAAACCGACTCTCAATCCCGCCACTGGTCCATCAAAAGGAGCACCGGTCAACATAAAGGCCATCGACATAGCAATCAGTGCTACCATATCCGGCCGGAACGAAGGATCCATCGACAGAACCGTAGCTATACCTTGAACTTCGTGTCGATAACCCTTGGGCCAGAGCGGACGGATAGGCCGGTCGATCAAACGTCCAACTAAAACCGCTTCGTCACTCGGACGTCCCTCTCGTTTAATATAGCGGCTACCGCTGATCTTACCGGCAGCGTAAAAGCGCTCTTCGTAATCAATGCTCAGCGGAAAATAGTCGTAGCCTTCTACCATGTCTTCAGCCAGCATGGCTGTTCCTAGCACCACCGTATCGCCGTAGCGCGCCAAAACCGAGGCTGAACTGCGGAAACCAACCCGGTTAACTTCCAAACTTAAACGCCGACCACAAAAGTCAGTTTCGACTGAAATGATCTTTTTGCCGATTGGGTTAATAATATCTGACAAAATTGTCCTTTCCCTACAAGTCCACGTTTTTCAGGTTTGCTTAAGGCAGAGTGCAAATATATTAGCGCTTGTGCGTTCGTAAATCTTCTGCTCGCAATATATCTGAAGCTCTGACTTAAGTTTTCTTGTAGTTCATTTAATGTGCACAAGCGCTGCTTCTCGAAAGTCTTCAAGAAGCATGTGTTTAAGCACAAAGATTATCGACGAATACCCAGTTCCTTAATTAATCTTAGATAATCAGCACTATCTTTTCTGGCGACATAACGCAGTAACCGGCGCCGTTTGCCGACCAGCTGTAGCAATCCTCTGCGGGCCATGTAGTCATGCTGGTTGTCTTTAAGATGCTCGGTTAGCTGTTTGATCCTCTCGGTCATTATAGCAGCTTGAGCACTCTCCCCACCGCTATCCTTAGACTTGGCTGTCACCTTCTTTACGGCAGCAACCTTTTGCTCACTTGTTATCATCTGATTATAATCTAGCAAAACTTGACCGTTTTTGCAATAGATGTTTATTTATTTTTAGCTGGTATGTAGCAATGACATGGCAATTGTTTGTTCAGTTAACTCGCTGACTTTACTGGCATCCTCAACTGAATAATTTCCGATGGCGATACGTCGTAACTCTCGGGTGTAAGCTCCGACTTGAAGTTCTTTGCCGATGTCTTCTACTAATGACCTTACATATGTCCCACTTGAAACTTCCGCTGTAAATGACAGCATTGGAAAGTCGTAAACGACAAGCTTTAAAGACTTAATCTTAACCTTCCTTTTAGGTAAGTTAACCGCTTCATTTTTATTTTGTCTGACCAGTCTATAAGCCCGGACTCCGTTAACCTTGATAGCTGAAAACGACGGTGGGGTTTGACTGACTTCACCCCTAAAACGTTTGAGAATTCGCACTACATTAGCATGGCTGGGAGCAACAGGAGAAGGGGTGGTCTCTTCAATAACTCCCTCAGGGTCACCGGTAGAGCTAACCCTGCCCAATTCAGCCATCACCTGGTATATTTTATCTTGCTTAAGTAACAACTCACTCCTGGTTGTATACTTCTTGCCGACCAAGATTAACAATAGTCCGCTGGCGAAAGGGTCTAACGTGCCACTATGCCCGACTTTTAGAGTACGGGGCGGAACACCTTGTGTCTTAGCTATCAACTTGCGCACATAATTTACTACATCAAAGCTGGTCCAAGCAGTGGGTTTATCAACAAGTAGTATCCCCTCCATGGTTCACCGTAGTAGGACTTAGGCAGGAGGCTGCGTTCCGGATGAGGGCGGGGTCCAAAGTGGTGGTGGGACTGGTGGCGGAGCGTTTGGATCGTTATTCTCCTCAGGCTCTAAGCCAAAATCAGCCGGATTAAACTCGGTATTATTCTGAGTCTCATCGGGCTTTGGTATAGCTTGATCGTTTAAAGATGCGTTCACCTGGTCTTTAATTGCTTTGAGGTGCGGGCTGTCAACGGCTTGTTCTAGCTCTGATAGCGTTTGCATTGCTTTATTATTAACAACCGGGCTATCGGTTAGGCCGGGACCGGCAGGTGGTTGGCTGTCTGGTATGTCAGGCGCTGGTTCACTTTCGATGTAGGGCTTTCTGTCTAGCAGCTTACCGTCGTCTGGGTTAGGCAAGCTCAGCGGATCGGTTATTGCCTCATCCTGTAATTGCATATCATCAGGACGTGAGTTGGCGGTGAAAGTCCCGCCCAGTGATGGAGGCTCGGTCATCACAGTATTATTTATGGATTCGGCAACTGGCTCAGCCGGCGTTTGGTTAGCCTCTGACGGCTCAGAAGTCGGCTCAACTGCTGATTGATCAATCGCTAACGGCTCAACCGGTTTAGGCAATTCGTCGGTGTGATCAATTTCCAGCATTCCGTCTTTACGCGTAGACGCATCTGCAGTAGGAGTCTCTACTGCTGAGCTTTTAGTGCTAGTTAGCTCATCATCAAGTTTATTAGCAACCAGTTGTTGATTCGCTCCTGCTCCCATTAGTGCCGCTGCGACACTCATGGTGTTCTGGGTGGTTTTATCATTACTAAAGCGCTTGGTCTCGGCAACAATACCTGTTAGCAATGCGGTTGCAATTTGCGCGTCCAGTTGTTTGGCATCGATCTGTTCACATAAATCATAGACCAGTTCGGAAAGAGAGCTGGCGGTCACATCACGCCAGTTGATTGAACCTAGGTCGCCAGAGTCGACAGTATTGATGGTAGCTACAACCGCATCATGCAAAATCCGTCCATGCGCAACAATCGCTCTATCCAGATCATCTTGTTTGGTAACACCCAAAGCGACAATAGCGTCAACGTTAAAATCGCCCTGGCTAAACTCTAAGTCGTCAACGCTCAGACTGGTCCTGTAGGGAGTAATGAAGATTTTGACAACACTATCTTCCACCTTGTAACGCAATTTATCAGCTTTACTCTTATCGAGCGCAATAATAAAGTCGCGCAGGGAATCTGTACTCTTCTCGAGTGTATCCTCTGGCTGCAAAAATTCTAAGGTATCCGGTATATTGCCGCTGAATACCGCAGTGGCATGCTTTCCGGTCTTGTTCAGCCATAGAGTCATCCCAATACATGCAGCCAACTGATCTACACTCGGGTTATTGCTCACAGTCAATAATATATTAGTGGTTGTCTTAAGCTTTTCTGCTAGCTGTATTTTGTTGTCCATCTAAGCTATTTGTTTTTAGGATCGTTTAGTGTGAATACTAGCATGATTGGTGCTCATTGTCTATTACAGTTTGCACTGTTACTATATCCTCTTGTATAGTTAAATGCCGTAATTAATCTAACCACCTAGGGAATCATCGAATATGCCAATCATTAAATCAGCCAAAAAACGGGTAAAACAATCAAGATCAGCGGCTGCCCGCAATGCTAAAGTTAAGCGCAGCATGAAAAATGCTATCAAAGTATTATCCGGCAAGCCAAGCGCCAATACTCATGCAAAAGCACAGAGCCGAATCGACACCGCACTGAAAAAAGGTATTATCAGTAAACGAAAAGCAGCGCGATTAAAACAGCGTGTAAGCAGCAACGCAAAGGCAGCTAAAGTTAACCTGGGCAAAAAGTCAACCGCCATTAAGACCGCTTCGTCTAAAAAAACAACCGCAAAAATTAATAAAAACAGCAGCAAAAAAAAGATCAATAAGAGTTAACAACCTTGAATTAAAGTCCAAGGCTTCCCTGCTTCGCCAAGCCTGGTCTGTCATATTGGTGTTCAATGTACAGTTTGATAGCATTCTCGGTTATCCTCCATACGTTCTCAGCAAAGTAGCCACCA
>JAJYZG010000026.1 GCA_021800155.1 bacterium | reverse complement strand
ACCGGCAGGATAGTTTTGGTCTCAGCCCTATTCCCCTCAAAACTGTGTAGTTCTAGCGGAAAACCGTTTCTGTCAACTAGTAGTCCAACTACTATCTGTGGCTCTAACCGACGCTCCTTACTTAAACCTGGCTTCCGGTAGTCATCCTCTTGTTGAACCTCAAAGTAGAGGGTGGTTACGTCATAGAGAACCAGCGTTAAATCGCCTGTGGTTTGGGCTTGGCTAAAACACAGCTTAGCCAGTTTGTCACGGTAGCCGTTAGCTATGACTCGTTTCAAGCAACGGTGGATGGTGGTATTGCTCAAACCCTCGATGCCTAAATCTGCCAGTACCCGGACACTGTCCAGTTTTGACACCGGCTCAACAATCCGGGCGATACACAACAACTCAAAAACCTCATCCTCTAGCCGGTTAAAGCCCAATTGTTGGTATACAGTCCGTAAACAATCTCCCAACAGCCAAGAGACAGCTTGATGCTGGTAAATACGTGAGGCTGGCACTTCTGGCAACAGAGAGACCTGTTTACCATGCAAGCGCTGTCTGGCAAGTGTTAGCAGCGTGTGGAGCTCAGTTTTGCTATGGGCACTACCGATGTGTTCCAGCCTGACTACTTGGCCATGGCTCTTAGAGACAATTTGCACAGCCTTTGCGCCACTAGCTGTCGGTACTGTCCGGATATATGTCACTTACCCATTGTAGAGCACACATTAGTCCCCGAAAACCATAAGACTGTACCTGTTAGAAGGTGTAGAATCTGAACAAGCGGTCAAGTCAGGTGGAACCAAATCAAGTCTGAACTGATAACTATGTGGGAAATAGTTAGAACAATTAGAGAGGAAGTCAGTGTTACAGTCTAAGTATTAGGAATTGAACCTAGTACTTATTTAGACTGAATGCTTTCCATTTCTTCTTTATACCAATCAGGTAGTTCGGCTATTCCGTAATAAGGGTGATTAGACCCAGATACATATTCTGATAGAGGGTCACCCTTACCGTAATGCCAAATTTCTTGAGGATTAACATGTAACCCAGCAACATTAGTCATAGCGTAATAGAGGACTCTACGTCCCAATAATACTTCTGGGCTAACTGGCTCTTCTGGAGACGCTTCAATGTCACTCTCGCCTTTATCTGCTTGGTAATCCTCATAGAAGTCTGGGTATGCAGTACCTTTTATACCACCACCTTGATGACCTCTATCAAAAGGTTCTCCAGTTTTAAGGTTTATTAATCGGACATCTACTGCTCCACCCATTAAATGAGGAGTTGGTGTTAGATTTTCGTTGGGTTTAGCAACAAACTTTGGTAATTGCTCAGCAATTTCTTCGTCAGATATTCCTGGGTTCCTCTTTCTTATAATCATTGGCCATGCTACGTCGTATGCAAATTTTTGTACTTGATATGGACGCAGGGCATCATCAATTCGTATATGCGCTGGACTTCCGAGAGCTTCTCTCACATCAGGGTCCGTACGAAGATACTTATCTGCCTCAACAAGTCGTTTTGCTACATCAAGTCTGACTAATGGTGAGTCGGGTACTCCAGGCAAAGTTTCGCCTGTCATACTATTGGGTTTTGAGTAGTAACTGCTTGCATCAGTAAAACCAAACTCGTTTTCTCGAGGGTCTACTAAGGGGTCTTTATGTAGGGGATGTTCAGTATCTACTGCAAGCCTAGTGTCATAGCCACTTTTATTAGCTCGTAATTCTGTGAAATTAGGGATACGATTCATTGGCTTATATTACCATAAGATGACATAAAAATCAAGGGAGTTATGGTAGCGGCGAGTGGACTTGAACCACTGACCCCAGGCTTATGAGTCCTGTGCTCTGACCAGCTGAGCTACGCCGCCTTAACCGATGGGATATTATACCCTAAAACAGTTTGACTATTTCTGCGTTGCGAAAACTTTCAAGCTCTCTGAATTTGGTACTTGGATTTACGGCGTACTTTAAGGCTCTACCTATTGCGCTATGACTTACGACCAGCACATTATCTCCATCGAGCGCCTCGAGAAAACTAAGAGCTTGTTTCGCTCGTTCAATTAAATCCCGGCTGTGCTCAACTCCGTTATAGCGATTCAGGGGCAAACCTTTTATATAGTTACTGCCTTCTAGTTCTCCAAGGTCTCGTTCCATAAACAGGTCGTTTAGAATGATTTTATCGGTTGGGTATCCAATTTCTTGAGCGATAATTTGTGCCGATTCATAGGCTCGTTCCATGGGTGAGCTTACGATTATGTCTATCTTGGTGCCTTTTAGCGATTTTCCCGCTTGCCGGCATTGCTCGACACCTTCGTCAGCAAGCGGCGTTTCACTGCGACCGGCAAATAACCCGCGTTTATTCATTTCACTCATTCCGTGACGCATAAAGTAAAGATGTATCATAAAGCGTATAAAACCTATTGTTTTATTATATATAAATGGATTTACATTTTCCGCCGTCAGGTTGTTATGTCGTCGCCGTAAGTGGCGGCCTTGATTCCGTGTCCCTACTAGATATCTTGGCTAAACAGTCAAACTATAATCTAACCGTTGCTCATTTTGACCACGGCATGCGTGAGGATAGTCGACTAGACTACCTCTTTGTTAAAAGTTTGGCTAAAAAGTATGGTTTGCGATTTATTGGAGCTCGTGCTGAGTTAGGTAAGGAGGCCAGTGAGGCTACCGCGCGCATGGCTCGATATGATTTTTTGTTTGATGCAATAGACAAAACTTATGCCAAAGGTATTGTTACTGCACACCATCAAGACGATCGTCTTGAGACATTGTTTATAAATTTGATCAGGGGAACCGGCCGTAAAGGGATCGGTTCAATTCGCGAGCAAAAAAACATTTTTCGGCCGCTCTTAAATGTAACTCGGAAGCAGCTTGAGTCATACGTTCTAACATGTGGTTTGGTTTGGCGCGATGATCCTACCAATTTTCAAGATAGGTATCTGCGTAATCGAATTCGGCACCAGTTACTGCCAAAACTTAGCCTGTTGCAGCGACAAGAATTGGTGGCGCTAATGGATGCGCAAGCGGAAATTAACAAACAGATTGATGATCTGCTTAAGGCCTTATTAAACTATGAAGATATCCGTCGTCTTAATAAGCAAACTCTAAGCCAGCTATCATATAAAGAAAGCCGGGAAGTTGTTGCCACTTGGCTTCGCGAGAATAATTTGGTTAACTTTGATCACAGGACAATCGAACGTTTGACTGTGGCTGCCAAAACCAAACCGGCAGGCACCAAAATCGATGTCTATGGTACAGCCAGAGTGAAGGTGGAAAAAGAATTTCTGGCACTCTCCTATCAGGAGCGCTAGCAATCGTGTGACTAGATGTATATAATTAAAGGTAATTATGGATAACAACCCCATCCGGTCTAATCGTGGTGGCAATAATAATAACCGCCGCAGCATGAAGAATATAGGTTTTGCTGTGATCCTAGTGCTTATCGGATTGATTATTTTTACGGCATATAGTCAGCCGTCAAATCTCAAAACTATACCACTAACTCAAGCTATAACGCAGGAAAACGCCGGTGAGTATAAGTCAATTTTAGTTAATGGCAACGAGCTCGATATTACGCTCAAAGGCCAAAGCGCTGCTACCATAAAAACCTATACCGATCCGAATGCCAGCTTAAAGTCGTTAGGTTTTAATTTTTCCAAATCGACCATTTCGTTTAAGGCGCAGAGCAGTTCATCTTCGGTTTGGCTAACGATTGGCGAGTCTGTCATCCCTGTTATATTGATTGCTGGCATCCTATTCTTTATGCTTAGAAGCGCTCAGGGCCAGGGTAATCAAGCGCTTAGTTTTGGTAAAAGCAGGGCTCGACTTTATGGCAACGAAAAAGATAAGGCGACATTTGCAGATATTGCCGGCAGTACTGAAGCAAAGCAGGATCTAGCCGAAGTTGTTGAGTTTCTGAAGTATCCCAAAAAGTTTGCCAGTTTGGGTGCACGTATTCCTAAAGGCGTTTTGCTTGTTGGACCTCCAGGAACCGGTAAAACCATGCTTTCCCGTGCGGTTGCGGGAGAAGCGAACGTGCCGTTTTTTAGTATATCCGGTTCGGAATTTGTAGAGATGTTTGTTGGTGTAGGTGCTAGCCGTGTACGCGACCTGTTTTCCAAAGCTAAGAAAAATGCTCCTTGTATTATATTTATTGACGAAATCGATGCCGTGGGTCGGCGCCGCGGGTCGGGCATGGGGGGTGGACATGATGAGCGCGAACAAACTTTGAACCAGATTTTGGTAGAAATGGATGGCTTTGAACAAGGCCAAAATGTTATTGTCCTGGCGGCCACTAACCGGGCCGATGTGCTTGATCCGGCGCTACTTCGACCTGGTCGTTTCGACCGACGGGTAAATATAGGTCTGCCTGATCGAAAGGAGCGTGAGGCGATACTAAAGGTTCACTACACCAAGAAACCGTTGGCCAAAGATGTCAACCTCGATGCGTTAGCTGCGAAAAGTGCCGGCAGCTCGGGAGCTGATCTGGCCAATATTGCAAACGAATCTGCTATCATTGCCGCCCGTAATAATCACCGCGAGATTACCCAAACAGATGTGACCGAAGCTTTCGAGCGTGTCGCTATCGGTCCTGAGCGTAAAAGCAAGGTTATGACTGAGGCAGATAAGATGACGACGGCCTATCATGAAGCGGGGCATGCACTGGTTGGGCACGTATTACCGGATAGCGACCCGGTCCACAAGGTTACTATTATTCCAAGGGGTGGAACTGGCGGCGTAACCTGGTTTATACCTCCTGAGGACAGAGTTTATGTATCTCTTGTCCAATTTAAGGATATGCTGGCACGGGGCATGGGAGGGAGGATTGCCGAAGAGGTGGTATTGGGTCATGATCATATTACAACCGGTGCCGGTAGTGATCTCCAGCAAGCGGCAGAAATTGCCCGAGACATGATTGTTAATCAAGGTATGGGTAAGCAGTTACGCGATCAAGTATTCAAAGTTGATGATGGTATGATGCTTGACCGTCTGATACATGAACGTGAATACTCCGATGATACGGCTAAGGTTATTGATAGAGAAGTTGAAGCGCTGATCACTGAAGCTGCTAGCCGGGCACGGATCGTCATCAAGGCTAACCGTGATAGACTTGAAGCATTAAAGGATCGGCTTCTGGCTAAAGAAACGGTTGAGGCCGATGAAGTTAGCGAGTTGCTTAAGGGTGCGCACATGCCAAAAGCCGCCGCACTTTATTAAAACTACATTTTTAGTTTGGACAGAGGTCATTGCTAGGCTATACTAGTCGATAAGTAAGTTTTAGCAGTAAAAACTCTCTTAAATTTTAGTATGTGTAGTTTGTAATGGACGCGAAGACCACCTCCAACAAGAAACAAAGCAGTTTGTTTAATGTTGCAACGCTTCTAGTTGCAACAACTATTGCCGGACAATTATTGGGATTTTTGCGAACCAAACTTGTCAGCTCACATTTTCCGATTCATGGTCCGGGCAGTACCGATGCTTACTTTGCGGCCTTTACTATTCCTGACCTGTTTTTCTATACCATAGCAGCCGGTGCCTTAGGCGTGGCCTTTATGCCTGTTTTGTCTGATTATCTTCACAAACATGGACGCAAGGCGGTATGGGAACTGACCAGCAGTTTTATGAACTTGCTATTGGTAATCATGTTTATTGTCGGGATCATTATTTTGATTTTTGCTCGTTCGCTGATGCATGATGTCGTGGCTCCTGGATTGTCTCCGGCACAGTTAAATAGAGCCACTGAAATCATGCGGCTGCTGGCTTTTAACCCTTTGTTATTTACGCTTTCGGGTGTGCTTACTAGCGTTCAGCAAACCTTGGGACGATTCTTCTTTTTTGCGGTAGCGCCGACTCTTTACAACCTAACTATCATCGTGAGCATTTTTGTGTTTGACCATAATCTAGGCATCGTTGGGCTTGGTATTGGTGCTGTCGTCGGCGCAGTGCTACAGCTCATCGTGGTTGTAATCGGACTTAAGGAACTCAACTTTTCGTGGAAACCGGAGATCGACTTTAAGAACAAAGAACTCAGGAGTGTTTTAAAAAATTTACCACCGCGGTCGTTAGATCAGGGAATGGACCAGATTGAAGATATTGTGGAGACCCATATCGCTAGTGGCCTCGGCAGTGGTAATATATCCTACTTTAACTATGCCTATACGCTCAGTACGGCGCCGGTGTTATTAATTGGCACCACGATCGCAACGGCAGCCTTTCCGAGACTAAATGCCCGAATCAGCCAGGGTAGGCCCGACCTATTTCGGCGTGAATTTTTGAGTGCTTTGCGAGCAATGGTGTGGATTGCGGCACCTGTAGTCGTCGTCAGTTACTTTTGTCGCGGTTATCTAGCAAGGATAATTTATTCGCGTGGAAACGATGAAATTGCCATCATATTCGGTTTTATGACGGCTGCCATCTTCTTCCAAATTCTTTATGCTTTATTTTCGCGTTGGTTCTATTCGCATAAGGACACTCGCACCCCTATGTATGTATCGATTTTTACCATTGCTTTTAATGTCTATTTGGCGGTCACATTAGCTAAGCCTAATGTTTTTGGAGTTGCCGGGTTGGCGATTGCCCAATCAATTGTGGCTGGAACTGAAATATTGATCCTTGGAAGCATTATGTTATGGCGTGACCGCAAACTTTTGGATCCAAGATTCTGGGGAGGAATCTTGAAAATTGCCTCAGTGACTGGCTTTACAGTTTTAGCCGGCTTCTTAATGATTACGTTGATGCCACTTGACTTGCTAGATCGTGGGGTTATCGCCTTGGGCGGTAAGCTGGTGATAATCACCACAGTTACTTTACTGGTACACGTTGTTGTTTCAATTCTGTTTGATCTGGAAGAGGCTAAACCCATTACAGCCTTTTTGCGTAAAGTCATATTAAAACCGATCAAGATTCAGTTTTAACCAACTCAAAGAGAGCTTTAGCTTATAATGACGCTAAATGGATAAGATTCGTAATTTTTGCATCATTGCTCATATCGATCACGGTAAGTCAACCCTGGCCGACCGTTTGCTTGAATTAACCGGTACCGTTTCGCCCAGACAGATGAAATCGCAGCTACTGGATAAGATGGAACTAGAACGCGAGAAGGGCATAACGATTAAGTTAGCTCCGGTGCGTATGAATTATCAAGGTTATCAACTTAACTTAATCGATACGCCTGGGCATGTTGATTTCAGCTATGAAGTCTCACGTAGTCTGGCTGCCTGCGAGGGTGCCCTGTTGGTAGTTGACGCAACTCAAGGGGTTCAAGCACAGACTCTAGCTAACGTTTATCTAGCCCTGGCGGCTGACCTAACGCTTATACCTGCCATGAACAAAATTGACTTACCGGCTGCGGATACCGATAAAACTGCTGCAGAACTGATGTCGCTGCTAGGTTGCGAACGCCATGAAATCAAGTCTATTTCAGCCAAAACCGGCGAGGGAGTAGAAGAGCTGCTGGAGAATATCATAATGACTGTTCCACCACCTGTCATACGACTAGATCGTGAACTAAGAGCCCTTATTTTTGACAGCTATTTTGACGACTTTAGAGGAGTCATCTTATATTTGCGTATTATTGACGGTGAGCTTAATAAAAACGATAGGATACGGCTAATGGCCACCGGAGCCGAAGGGCATGCATTGGAGCTTGGGGCGCTCCGTCCGGATCTATCGCCTGAAGCTAAACTACAATCCGGTGAGATTGGCTATGTTGTGACAAGCCTAAAAAGTGCTCAGGAAGCAAAGGTGGGTGATACGCTGACGCTCGTTAATCGCCCGGCCGCAACACCTCTACCGGGCTATATCGAGGCAACACCTTTTGTTTATGCCGGTTTTTATCCTGAAAGTAACGAGGATTACCAAGCCTTAAAAACGGCACTTGAGCGGCTGGTGCTAAATGACTCAGCGATAAATTATGAAAGCGAAAGCTCACCGGTTCTTGGTTTCGGTTTTCGTATTGGCTTTTTGGGTCTGCTGCATCTGGATATCGTACGCGAGCGGTTGGAGCGTGAGTATGACATCGGGCTGGTTATCACTAATCCGTCAACTGACTACAAAGTGACTTTGACTTCCGGACAGAACCTGGACATTAAAAGCGCGGCGCTGATACCGGACCAATCCAGCATCAAGGAAATTTGTGAACCTTGGATTAAGGGTGAGATTGTCTTACCTAAGGAGTATGTCGGGCTCGTTTTACAGCTTATCTCGGCCCGTCGTGGTCTGCAAACTAACTTATCTTATGTTGAGGCTCAAACTGTCATAACATTTGAGGCTCCACTTGCGAACTTGTTGACCGACTTCTACGATGCCCTAAAAAGTTTAACAAGCGGCTTTGGATCTTTTAATTATGAGCTGGCAGACTATAGGCCGGGAGATTTAGTCCGGCTGGATTTTCTAATAGCAGGCGAAAGGGTTGATGCGCTATCTGCTATAGTGCATCGCAGTGAAAGCTTAAGGCTTGCTCATGATACGTTAACGAAGCTTAAGACGGTTATACCGAAGCAGAATTTTAAAGTAGCGCTACAGGCAGCGATTGGCGGCAAAGTCATTGCACGGGAAGACATTAGTGCTTATCGTAAGGACGTTACCAGCGGGCTTTACGGAGGCGATGTAACCCGTAAACGCAAAGTACTCGAAAAGCAAAAACGGGGTAAAGCCAGGTTGAAACGTTTTGGTAAGGTCGATTTGCCAGCAGAAGCTTTCTTGGTCATGATGCATAAGGATAAAGATTGATGAATTCGTTAAAGTACAGAGAGGAGTTTGAACGCCTGCTGGCTAATTACCACATATCTGCGCAAGCTGAAAAAATACTCGCGCAACTCAAGCTAGTTATTTTATGCGGTCCTTCTGCCTCAGGACGCAATACGATTATTTCTCAGCTGATTCAACGGGGTGGCTATAGCTTTATCGTGTCAGATACTACTCGCAAACCGAGGGAAGATAATGGCCGCCTTGAACAAAACGGAGTTAACTATTGGTTTCGCAGCGAACATGAGATGCTCGCTGAACTTAAAGCAGGAGATTTTTTAGAAGCGGAGATAATTCATAAACAGCAGGTTTCCGGTATCAGTTTACGTGAACTAAGACGGGCTTATGATGCCGGTTTGATTGCGATTACGGATGTAGACGTTGGTGGCTTCAATAATATTGTTTTGGTAAAACCGGATACTCTAGCTATCTTGATTTTACCGCCGAGCTTTAATGAGTGGGTGCGCAGGTTATATGAAAGAAGCGAACTGCCAGAAAGTGAAATTCGTAACCGGATGGAAACTGGCAGCCGGATTTTCGCTGAGGCCGTAAATAATAAACAAGCAATAGTAATTATTAACGATCAACTGGGTTCGGCGGTTGATGAGGTAGAACGTTTGGCTCACGGCGGGCAACCGCAAAATAGTAGAATCGCGCAAAAATTAGCTGCCCAGCTGCTTAAGCAAACTAACGCATACTTGGCTGGCTAAGCTCTTAGCACTCTTGACTATAGAGTGCTAAAAAGATAGAATGGGTTCAACTTGTGATTCTATATTAATGAGTTAATTTTATGACTGAACGTCAAAGCCAAATTCTAAAAGCGATCGTAGAAGAGTACGCAGAAGTTGCCAGCCCGGTGGGCTCTAATCTACTGGCAAAGTTATTTAATGTTTCATCGGCAACCATTAGAGCCGAAATGGCCGAGCTTGAACACCTAGGTTATATTATGCAGCCGCACACCAGTGCCGGACGGGTGCCAACAGATAAGGGGTACCGATATTATGTTAATGAACTTAACGAAGTTCAATGTGGTAATGAAGAACTACGAACTGAACGGGCTTTGGCTGTACGGGTACAAGAGGGTGGCATACCCGAACGTATTATCCGTAACGCTGTAGATACTTTAGTTGAGCTGACACATAACCTTGGTATTGCTACAATCGGTAACCAACTTTACATGAGCGGGTTAGGTAATTTGTTCGGTCAGCCAGAATTTATGAGCCCCGGACAAGTTCGGCAGGTAGCTGAGCTCCTGGATAATCTTGAGCCTTGGTTACGCGAAGCCGCACCGAATCAACCCTTAAATGTGTATATTGGACGTGAGAACCCGGTGGGACGCAGTGCAGGCGTCAGTCTTATTATATCGCGATTTAGAAGCAGTTTCTCCGATGCTAGTTATATAGGCGTGCTCGGACCGACACGACAACAGTATCGAGATGTGATGTTGCTTGTACGGCGAGCCGGAGTTGAACTTGAAGGGGTGTTAAATGGCAGATAAGAAGAATCCGAAAACCAGACCAGTTCCAAATCACCAGTCCCAAATCAGTGCGCTGACTGAAGCATTACAGCGTGAACGGGCTGATTCAATCAATTTGCGGCGTCAGCACGAGGCAGCCTTGGCTAACGCCCGTACGCATAGTTTGATTCGTGTAGTACGAGAGCTATTGCCGGCCATCGACAATCTCGAGCGCGCCCTCAAGCACGTGCCAGAGGAACTTGAAAATCATGATTACGTTAAAGGCATCCAGGCGGTTATTAAACAATTTGATAAAGCCTTTAATGATCTGGGTGTTGAACGTATTGCGACGGTTGGCCAGCGATTTGATCCGCGCTTTCATGAGGCGATGTATTTGGACGATTCTGGGGACGGCCAAGAAGAGATTGTGAGCGAAGAGCTTCAAGCTGGTTACAAACTTGGCGACGAAGTAATTCGTCACGCTATGGTAAACGTTAAGCTTGCCGGCTAAAAAAGTATAAAAACTTTGGTTAAATCGTTTACATATGTATAATTTGGCTTAAGCATTAATGATTTAAGCATATGGATTCAAATACTCCTCCTGACTCCGAAGCCGAAGCAAGCGATGAAGCTCCGATAGAATCAAGTCCACAGACAACATCGCAACCTGACGACGAAACATCCCAGACAAATGGCACCGAAGCGGAGGCCAATGATGAGCCATTACCTTCAATTACG
>JAJYZG010000025.1 GCA_021800155.1 bacterium | reverse complement strand
GATTCAATATAGACAAAATTACTACAAGAAAAAGTTCATTGGCGAAGTCGGCTTAACAGAGGTCCGAGACAAAGTGCTGCAAATTTCGGGGACTTGACAATTACATTTTTGTTTTTGAGCCATATATCTATTCCTTTCAGAATAGATTGTGAGCCTAACGGCTCACTGACTCAAGTCAAACGCGTAATTCCTGTAAAACTCCCGGCAATGATTGCAGAGAAAGATGGAGGTTTTGTTTTGTAGCCCTTAATCCTGAAACTGCTGTTGCTAGCCAGAATCAAAGCCTTGATAAGGCACTGGCTAATCTTAAAGAGACTCTTGAAATAGATTTTGAATAGGCATCTGAAGATAACCAATGCGTATTACCTAATGCTACTTTTCTTACCATAGTAAGTATATAATCATATGCCATCAGTGACAGACAAGCTATTAAACTCTGCGAGCTAAAGGATTTGCTATTCTCGGCAAAAGGGATCTCACGTAGCCTTAACAACTATTCACAATGATAAAAAACTTATTACGTTCGTGCCCTTTCGTAAAGAACTAAAAAGGTACAATCCGGAGCATGCTAAATTAGCTGGCCTGACTCCACAAGATTTCGGTCTTTGAAGTTTTCACATTAGTAGGAATTTAGTCTACGAAGGCACTCCAAAAATTGCTAACAGAGAGGTACTAAGCTGTTAGTAATTTTTGAAACTTCATCCATAAATTATCATCTGCTTAAAAGTTCAAGTTCTTAGTAGTATTATCTGAATATGAATTCATGTAATTGTTGCAGGCCAAACTTTGAGACTACCAAGCAGATTGAAAGGCTTGTTCCTTTAATCAAGGTTATTGGTGAAGATAGCCGTCTTAAGATTCTCTGCGCTCTGCAATGTGATAGTCATTGCGTCTGTGAGCTTGAAGAACATACTAACCTATCACAAAGCCTTATATCTCACCACCTAAAAGACCTAAAAACTACCAATATGGTTAGTTACACTAAAAAAGGCCAGAAAGTATATTACTCGCTGACCGATTTCGGTAGTGATGTTATGGAGTCACTACTCTCCATAAAAGCCTAGGATCTATTTTTCTAGCTGTTCGATAACTTCTTTCAGCTCTATTTCCAGGCGCTCTTTACGAGCATCTAGGCTTTCTGTAGACCTAGAACCAGAAGGTCCACACTTACCGCCACAATCGCAAGGTCTCTTTTCAAGCTTCTTATCCTGGCAACCGCACGGTTTTTCATCTGTTACTTGCATACCTTTCCTTTCAATATTATTAATTACTATATGAACGTACATTCATATAGTAATTACCGGTTTTTCGATTGTCAAGAAGAATACCTCATAAATTCAGAACCATATCGGGCTCCTAGTCCGTAAAAGTTAAAGGAGTCCCAGCTTACGACAGTATATCTAAAGCTGCTTGTGTATGGCTTTGTGACTGAGTTACGCCTGTCAGTGCATTATCTGTCTGTACTGCACCCTCGATCAAAGAAGCAACAGTTAAATTAAAATCCAAAAAGTAGGCTGTTTTGGCTACTTGATAGTCTCTTTTTGCCTGGGAAGCGGAATGAATTTAGGAGTTTGATTGGCATATTGCCGGTAACCAGCGTATTTTTTAGCTAAGTAAAGCTCTTCATACTTAGACTTATATGCAAACAAAATGGCTAAACCGATAAATAATAAGTACTTATATGGTTCGCCGCTACTGACTGCTAATCCTAAAGCAAATACCAAAACACTGGTATACATCGGATGGCGTACATAGCGGTATAATCCGCTCGTTGCCAATTGGCCGTGTTCTTTGGGTAAAGGCAGGGCGGTAAGTGAAGTACGGATACTGTATGCGGATAAAAGTACTCCAATAACTCCTAGTGCTTCTAAGATGATGCCGGGCCAAGCAAGTTTTAGGATGCTTACTCCAAAAGAAATGTTTGTAAAAATTAGCAGTAGCAAAATAATGGCTTGGACTAACACATAAGCTATTGCTAGACGCCTGTCGGTTTTAGTTTCGCGCTTAGCCATGCTATTGCTTTAGCTGATGCTCTCTAATAGCCTTCCCCATAAAAGGCATGCCAAAGAGCGGTGCCATAATACAGAAGTCAAAGACCCCAGCAACTAACGGTATTATCCCGATTACTCCTATAATATAGCCTGGGATATTGTTCATGATGCCGAACCCTAAATAAAACAGCACCAATCCTGCAATAACTCTTAACAGACGGCCCAAACCACTAGCCATAAACTTTGAAAATTTCATATTTTTCTCCTTTCACTAAGCTGCATTGCTCAAAGCGGTTTCAAAACGCGCGCGGTCAAACCCGAGTATTTTTTCCACCCTTCCGTCATCATATTCAATGGTGCTGAATGGAACACCCATTTGGCCGCTCATGTTTATCATCATCTGAGCCGCAAAGGGATTTTCATCAACATTGTAGTTTGTATATTTGACTGATTTAGTATCAAGCCACCCTTTTAGCATCTTGCAATAAGGGCAAGTCTTTGTGCTATATATCGTTATTTTCATATTCTAATACCTTCCCTTTCTTATTTACTTAATACAATTCTTGCAAGTTCCGCTAATAGTGATGCTGCCTGATAGCTGGCAGTCTGCTATAGAAGACCCAAGAATTGGCAAGAGTTTATTTTTAATATCGATGTCCCGCAGGTTATCACAATCACTGCAAACAAAGTGGTCGTGAGGTTGTAGGTTGGCATCATAACGCATCGATCCGTCTTTGGTGTCCGGCGCCCAGCCAATCTCGCCGCGAGCAGCTAAACGGGCTGTTGCTCGGTGCACAGTCGTAGCACTCAGGCATGGGAAAAACCTTCTTAATTCATCAAGCAGCGCGCTATTAGTTGCATGACCACATCTAGCTAAAGCATTTTTAATGGCATAACAATATTTGGTTTGTCTAGCCTGAGCACTTACTTTGGTATTCATGCCTTACATAATACTAGACATATTATTAAATGTAAATAGTTTACATTAATAATTGAAGGGCCGGTCTAGCCCCAAGGTTTAGAACTAAAATTATGCAAAGTTAACTTAATGCTCGGCTCAGTTGCAGTAAAATTCCATCAACCAATTAATACCTGCATGGTTACTGGCTTAATAAATTATCGCGGTAAGTCTTGCTCTTATAGTCCAATTTAATTAGACTTGTATCAATAATGAGTTTGGGCTAGAGGCAGAAAACACAATAACTAAACCCCAATAAAAGGTTAACCCAATGACGACTTTATACGAACAGTCGATGCAGCTACAAGCTATTATGGATAAGACAAATGCGGCCAAGCTGTACTCACAACAAAAAATTATTAAGAAAATTGGTTTAGCTAGCATTAATGAACGTTGGTCGAGTGAATTAGTTAGGGCGGCTCGCACCAGCAAAGCCTACTTCATTCCGGATGGTCTTACCCTAGAATCGTATATATACCCAATCCAGGAATTCGGCGAAGTAGTATTAAAAGGTTGTGTGCCAAAAGTAGATTGCGTTGACATTCTGGGTCGAAAAACAGTAGCACTGCCCTTCTTCGATGCGGTTATCTTGGGACCAAGACATGAAATAGAAGTGGAGTTTATAGACATTGATCAAGAGCTAGAAGAATACGATACAGTACTACCGTTAGATACACGCTTAAAAAGACCTTTGCACGTACCGGTGGAAAACCTCGAATTTATTGCACTAGCTGCTTAAATATTTTAAACCTAAGTTGGATACTATTTGCCCATAGATGATCAAATCGATTAAAAACTGGGTTCTTAGAGCATTGAAGCCTTCATTGGTATGGATAGAGTTTACACATATTTTTGATGGCCTCCTTAATAACTAGAGTTTAAACTTGTTATTATCATGAATATACTAAGTCATCATGAGGTCGCCAGACGCCTGGATACAAAAAGAAGAATGGCGTATAGATTCGGGGCAATGGTTCCCGACTTTATCGGGATGTTCGACGTCAAACGTACATATGAACTAATCGATGATCCCGATCTGCTGGCAGGGATCAAACTACATCAGGTGACTGACGTGACTTTTGACAACCTACCGGAAATGAAAGAACTGCGGAGGGATATGTCCAGGGCGTTTAGAGATATTATGCCGAAGTGGACGGCAGCCCAATGCGCTGGAGTCGGTAAGGACATTCTATTCGACAGCCTAATAATAGGAGATAATGGAGCATCTGCTGCTTATAACTTAACCATGCATCAAGCAGCCTTAGATTCTATAGATATTTCAAAAGTTGCCAAACCACCACATACATGGATGGCGAATATTATAGCTTTTGAGCAACGTGGCTTACCGAACTACGCAGACGTTGAAACTGTAGCAAATATACTGCAACGGCGGCTAAAAAACACAAGATCTAGTTTTGATGCTTCTTTAGTTCCCGAATTAGCGGATAAGTTGCCGCTATTTCAGGAACGGGTTCAAGATATTGGCAGTCTTGTTATGACAAAACTGATGGATAGTCTCATGCAAACCACCTGAACCAATTGCGTCAAATCTACCAGTCACAGTTAAGCTGTGATCTAAAACATAAGCATAATTGATTTTCTATCGTATAATGCATGCATGCCTAAACACAACATACGTAAAAATATAGATCAAGTCCTCACTGCGCTTGGAGCTATAATTGTCATATTTCTGGTAATTATCGGTGCGCTCGCCTGGTGGGCCTATTCATTCACAACCACTAATGTGACTAGCGAGCTAGCTTCGCAAAAAATATACTTTCCGCCTAAAAACAGCCCGGAGCTCTCTAGTCCACAAATCGGACCATACCTTGATCAATACGCCGGCCAGCAGCTATTAACTGGTCCAGAAGCCAAAGCATATGCAGATCATTTTATAGCTGTGCATCTTTCAGAAATAGCGGACGGTAAGACTTACGCTCAGGTTAGCACTGAATCTCTAGCCAATCCCGGTAACACTCAATTAAAAGCCGAAGCACAAACCCTCTTTCAGGGCGAAACGCTGCGTGGCTTATTGCTTGGTGACGCATATTCATTTTGGACAGTTGGACACATCGCGCAAATTGCAGCGATCGCATGTTTTGTGGGCGCCGGTTTAATGCTGATTTTTGTACTCCTCGGCCTCTGGCACTTATCTGTACTCTAGAACAACAGTATTTTCGAATAACGCAACGTTCTTAGTTTCTGCCAGGCAATTATCGCTGCTATGACGCGTGCGGTTTTTGGTGAGCTTGATGCGCATTTTTTCCAATAGCTCGGCTACCAACTTATTGATGTATGCTGAGCCATTATCTGCATGAAAGTTAACTAATGGAAAATGGAAATATGAACAAATCCATGGCAGTGACCAGAACCGGAATCATAAACTGCTCATTAATATCTTAGGTGCAAACTACCACCTCCCATTGGGTCAATTCATCGACCTGGTTAACATGGTACACTCCTTGCTCAGCGTCCTTGTCGCCCTGGTGAACACTATCCCCACGCAGAGATGGCCTGGTTGGCCGTTTGGTTCTGGCTTCATACGTTTTTGCCGATTAGTACGCTGTCAGGCTTGGTTTTGAGCAATTTCATATGACGTCTTACGTAAGTTGTACAAATGCGCCGGGCTTAAATCTTGCAGGCGCACACCAGCTTTATGCAGAAAACTTCATACTCTCGTCTCAGTATCTTTACCATAACCTGGCCAATTAAGCCTTCGTGATAGCCATGAAGTACTGTCTCGTGTTACTTTTCCCGGTTGCTTTAGAGTGATATAACCTTAGTAACCAGTACTCGGTTTTTATAGTTGTAAGCTTCCTCTCTGTCTTGACAATGCAGGCTGATAACCCTGCTGCCGCTGACATAATCTGCATTTGTATTAGTGTTGGTATATGTGTGGTATTCGTGGTTATAGTCATACCTCCAGTGTGCCACACATGCTACGTTCAGCCTCATTTTGCGTTGGACAAGAGTACAACTTTACTGATGCGAGATTCTACCCTATGCTAGTGAGAGCGTTATGGAACATTTAATAGTATCAGAGATTAGCCGGCACGGTTATCTGGCAATTTTTATCATGATGGTTTTAGAATCGGCCTGCATCCCAATTCCTAGCGAGGCCATAATGCTGTTTGGTGGTGCCCTTTCGGCGGGAGTAGTTATTGCCGGAGTCAGCACGCACCTCAACATTCTGGCAGTAGCCTTAATCGGGACCGTTGGTAACCTAATCGGGTCGGCGATTGCCTATTGGGTAGGAAGAACAGGCGGTCGAGTGGTCATTGAACGTTGGGGCAAATATGTCCTCCTGAAGAAAAAGGACTTGGCCAAAGCCGAAAGTTTTTTTAAGAAACACGGAGATGTATCGGTTCTTATCAGCCGTGTTTTACCGGTCATTCGAACTTTTATCAGTCTGCCCGCCGGCATTGCCGAAATGCCGATATTTAAATTCGGCTTGTTTACCTTAATCGGGAGTTTACCCTGGACATTTGCACTTGCTTATAGCGGATATGCGGTAGCGGGTAATTGGAAAAGTTTAACTAAATACGACACACCGATAAGCGTCATTTTCGGGCTAATAATAATCGCTTTGATCCTCTGGTGGTATATCAAGCGGCGCCAAAAACTAACTGTCGGCAAAACTACAAGCCCATAATCATTGCAATCAAGCCAATAGTAAAAATTGCACTAATTCCTGCTTGCTAAGGGCCCGCTTGGAGACATCACCGTTCTAGAGTTAATGCCAAAGATCAGAACATGCACTCCATAAGAGAAAAGGCAGCTAAAGATATAGCGATTTTATTAAGAGTTGTTGAAATACACTCCAATAGGAGGGTTAATCGACACCCGATAAATCGTGTTGACGCTTCAAAGCAAAAATCAGAGCAAATTCCTATAAGTATTGATCATATTATTGACATCTACAAGAAGCTCGCCACTTATTAGTCATTAGCAATCATTACTATTCGCGCAAGAAGAAGCCGCTTATTTGTTACAGACGTGGCAATGAGTAAACTCATTAGTGCCCGAGAGCGATGGTAGACGAAATATGAGGCCCGCCGAAGATTAATGCCGGCATCAGACATACATACGCCGTTCTACCCTTTTAGACAAAGTAGCATCGAAACCAAACGGTATTTGGTGCTATCAATCAAAATTTGAGCTCTTTTAAACTTGTTATAGTCGATTTTAGCACTTATGGATCTTGTGAGAATATTAAACCTGAGCTAGCGGGAAGCAGCAGACTGCCCAGACCGTCTTCGGTTTTAACATCAGCCACAGCAATGGGTTTAAATTCAGGATCAAAGCTGTGCCAACTACTACAAAAACGCAACCGCCAAATGCCATCAGATGGCCAGTTTATCCTGTAATCTTTGATCTCTCGTTTACCAAAATTAAGTATGATAATGCAGTCATCACCCGGCCCACCATTGCACGTACGGTGATAAGACAAAACTTTATTTTCTTGATCAACATGCGTTACGTCAATACTTGATCCGCAAAGACCATAGGTGTTATGCCAATAATTCTTACGCAAAGCTATTAAATGCGAATAGGCCTTAATTATACCCCTAAAACGTTCAGCTTTACGCCAGTCGAGCTGTTGCCAGTCGTTAAACGAACCTCTTTCTAAGAATTCTTCTCCCTGAAATAGCATTGGTATTCCTGGTGCACTTAACACAATGGTAGCCGCCAATAGACTCTGTTTTTTAACAAATAAACTGTCGGGTTTGTTATTGCCAATAACTTCTATAAGACGAGCTGATCCGTTAGCGGCGCTGTCGTGAGAGTCGGCGTAAATCACCCGTTCAAACATATTATCGTTATAGCCTCTGGTTAATTGGCCAAGTAACCCGGTAAAATCTATGTTATCCGGATCATTTGAAGCAAGTGCTTGTTTTAGCGCAGCAGGAAACCCCAGCTCCCATTGAGCATCAAAACCAGCACCCCCTTCATTAACCGGCTTAGTCAGATAGTCATTGGCAGCAATATCTTCAGCAATAGTAATAACAGATGGTTTGATTTTTCTAGCAACGGTATTTATTTGCTGCAATAATTGCCAGGCCTCCGGTAAATCATGCTCTGGATCGTTATCAAGGCCTTTAACATTGCGTATATATATAGTAGAGTCGAGACGTAGTCCATCAACATGGCAGTCATGTAACCACATAGTAACATTATCTATAATATACTGTCTGACTTCGGGTCTGCCAAAATCTGGCCGCGTTTTCCCCCATGGGGTTTCAGCTCGCCAATCATTATAGAAATAGATGCCACCATAACCTTCTTCATGCCAGCCATCAAAATCCCATAAGTCGAGGTTGGTATCTGGTCCAAAGTGGTTATACACAACGTCGAGAATCACGCCTATCCCCAGACGATGCGCTGCCTTCACGAACTCCATTAAACCACGGCGGCCACCATATAGGCTTTCAACAGCAAAGATGTAGTCTATGGCATATCCCCAACCCCGATCCATCATCATGGTACCAACAGGCATCAGCTCGACCATATTAATGCCAAGTTCCTTTAAGTAATCAAGCTTAGCAATTAGATCATAAAACGTCCCGTTAATTGCCGGATCACTACGATTAAATGTTCCGACATGGAGTTCGTAAATAACCTGCTCTTCGATCGGCGGAGGTTCAAAATTGTCAGTTCCCCAATCAAAGTTGTTCCCGGATATAACCGAAGTACCGGCAGAGGTTGTGAAATGCTTGGCTCTGGGATCATTGCGCACTAGCACTTCTTTGCCGAGGTGGATATTAAACTTATACTCTTGACCAGGTACAGCTCCCTGCACAAAGCCTGACCAGTAACCATCTCCTTCTTTTATTAGCAGCTGTTCGTTCCAATCGTTGAATGAGCCGATTACACCAACTGCATCCGCAAATGGCGCCCATACTCTAAAGGAAACACCAGACTGCCTAACGACCACCCCAACATCTTTTTTTGTTTTAAGTCCCATCCTGATAGTTCATTATGCTTAAGCTACTGCCTAAACGCAATGCCGACTTATCTTTTTATAACTTGTTCTTTATTATATCAGTTCCGGATGATTAGCTCTAATCTGACTGATCAAAAAAATGATCCTGAAGGTTAGTTGACAATACAATTCGACTTTTCGTTTGTTTAGTTAATATTTGCAATAACTATTGTACGTTTTAACTACCCAACAAGGTTATGTTTACACACTAAAGTTGTACAGCACCAAAAGCAAAAGATGTTCTTGTAATTATACAAAATGGACTACTAACCTAAGTGGCATCCATTAAGATAATCTCATATACCCCACCAGTTAATACTGGTTGGGTATGATCTTCCTACGCCAGGCTATGTGGCGACGCCAAGTTCTGTAGGAACTAACGTCTAGCTCAGCCCGGGACTGTTTACCAAGTAGCCAGACTACAAAGCGTCAAGTAAGCGTCCTCTTTCTGGGTCTCATGTCCTAGACTATGGCTACTTGTGCAATTAACACATAACCATCGCCTAAGTACCCTTAGCTGTCTTACCCCGCTTTTGCATGGGTTGATGGCAGGTAGGACACCATCTTCTATAAACAGTTTTTCATGAACTTAGGGTAGCAGACCCTAACTTACAAGCAAATAACAGAGATTAAATGGTTAAAAAACCCGCGTTTTGACCAGGTAGTCAACAATTGTAAGAATTTTACTTGAGATAGCTTTTGACCGTTAATTTGAACGCGTTCGGTTATATTATCAAGAGTGGTAATACTGTTAGCCCGATTTTCAGTCCGTGTAACTTAGTAGTTCGCTTAAATAGTATGCGGTTGAGGTTTTGTCACTCGTTCCAGCATTGTGGGCTATTTTTAACTTTTGCTCGGGATTGTCGACAATCTTCATTAGCTCACGTATGCGGTTTAGTACCCGATCACCGCGTGGCACTTGGCTGACTACCTTAACATATTACCCCAATGAGTGATCGATTTTCACTGAGCATTCATAAAGTTCTCCCGATAGTCATATTTGCCTGCTAAGATATAGTATAAAGTGCCCCCTTAGCTCAGTGGATTAGAGCGTCTGTCTTCGGAACAGAAGGCCGCAGGTTCGAATCCTGCAGGGGGTACCAATTGAACAGCTACCCCTGTCGAAATTACTCTTAAAATATAGCCTCAATCTGTTCTAATCCTTTAGGGGTTTGGTATAATTTTACACAATGAGCAAGGAGATAATCGCTGTTGATATCGATGAAGTCTTGTTCCCTTTTATTGACGAATTCATTAAAGACCATGATGCTAGATTTGGAACCTCCTTGGATAAGAACCACTTTGATACTTATGAATTTTCTGCGCCTCTGGGGCTAGACGTACCCACAACAATAGAAAGGGTATATGCATTTCAAAAACGAATAGATAGTAAAATTAGCGAACCTTTTGAAGAGTCAAAAGAAGCTGTGGCTAAGTTATCGAAGCATTATGAATTAGCTGTGGTAACCGCAAGACACCCACAATTTGAAGATATGACTATTGAGTGGCTCAGGGAGCATTATAAAAGTAGTTTTGTAAGCATAACGCACATTGGTTTTGCGCCAATTATGGAAAAGCCAATAACCAAAGCTGCAGTTTGTTTAGAATTAGGTGCAATTGCATTAATTGATGATTCTATTGACCATATTCTTCAGTGTTCAAAATCAGATATAGAAGGAGTGCTGTTTGGAAATTACCCCTGGAACCAAACTAATGCCTTGCCACCTAACGTAACTCGCTGTACTAGCTGGCTTGAGGTACTAGAACATTTTGAACTGCAGGCTTAAAGTTATAATCTAGATAGCTCTTTATGAAATGTAGCTCTCGTGCAATTCCAATAATTTCTCGATAATACTTATTTCTGAACATATCTATTAGGGGGTACCATCAAGACTTTTCTAGAGACTTAAGTGGTCGACCAATCCTGCTCACATAACCACTTTGACTTAGACCTTTTTCGGTAATGGTTAATGTTAGTACGAACGCGCAGTTATTGGTCGGTTCGTACATCGAAATATACCTGA
>JAJYZG010000024.1 GCA_021800155.1 bacterium | reverse complement strand
TCCTTTCACCTACCTGGCAGACGCTACGAAAAAGCTGACCAGGCAGCTCAGAATGCGTGGGTAGCCAAGCAAACTGACGGCCGCTCGAAACTCATGAGAGCTTGGAAGGATACTGACACTATTGTCCTTTGTGAAGATGAAATGGTATTAACGAGCGGTACTACGCTCCAGAAGATTTGGCTACCAGTCCGTTCCTATCCCCCAGTATTGGAAACCAACAGCACCAGGACAAAGCGCAGTGTCTACGGCTTTCTGAACCTCAAGACTGGACAACAGCATGCCTTCATGACTGACTGGCAGAATATGTACATAACGGTCAGCGTATTAGAACAACTGAGAGAAATATACCCTACGCAACAACTCCTCATTGTTTGGGATAACTGTGGTTGGCATAGAGGTAGTCAGGTCACTCGCTGGATTAAGCAAGATGGTTGTATTAAGCTCCTCTACTTTCCCTCATATGCTCCGGAGCTCAATCCTCAAGAGCATGTCTGGAAAGCAGGACGGGCAGCAATGACGCACAACCAACATATTACTGACATTGAAAGAACCACCGACGATTTTGTTGGACACCTGAACAACCAAACCTATGATTACCAGCTCTGCGGGCTACGCCCGCAGGCTACTCAGCCTAGTGCGGTTTGAGAGTGTGATGTGTATAGTTTATCAGATCAGTTAATAACAATACGAGCAAGTGAGGTCCAATACGATGTTTGTCGGCTTTTAATTTCTGAATTTAATATCCATGGCCAGCCAACACCGAAAGTACACATAGATAAACATCTGTCACGCCCGACAAAGACGACACCATTGTTGATAAGCGCTGTTCGTTTTTTGCCCACCTGCGAAAAAGAAACGGCACCCTTAATCCTCGTTTAGTACGTGTTACTCTCTTGGATATAATTACTGCTCAGTAAAAAATTTTTTATACCGAGTCCTGTCTCTGCGTTATGATAGACAGTATGAAAAATACGCCACTGACAGTAACCACTACGGAAATAAAGCAAGTAGTGGATATTACTGATGACGTACAGGCGCTTGTCGCCAAGGATGCAATGGTCTGTACAATTTTTGTAGCTCATACAACCTGCGCTGTGACAACAGCCGATCTAGATCCGGGAACTGATTTAGATTTACTCGACGCCGTTTGGGAGATGATCCCAAAGCTTACATACCGTCATCCTCATAATCCGGTCCACGTGCCGGCTCACCTAGTTAGTTCTATTGTTGGCCCGTCGGTTTGCATACCAATAAAAGAAGGTCAGCTCGTGCTTGGCGCTTGGCAGCGTATCATTCTTATTGAGCTTGACGGTCCTCGCTCCAGGCAGCTTTTTGTTATAAGTTAAACGACTCTATTTTTTGACAATGTTCGCAGTAACCCTGTACTTCAAGTTGATGGTTAGTCACTACCCAATGGTGCTTATTGGTAAGAACTGTAATCCGTTTTTCGATAGTGTTGTCCTCGGGCAATGCAAGAAGTTTATGACAGCGTAAGCAGCTTAAGTGATGGTGGTGTCTAGAAAAGATATCTGTCAACTCTACCTTATATTTCCAGCCGATGTAGATTCGCTGGACGATGCCAGCTTCTTCAAAAATTCGTATTGTCCGATAGACACTGGCCCGATCGATCTTACCTTTAGCACGAGAGGTTAAGGTGTACATAGACTGCGGCTCTTGGTTGATCAAAAGGGTAAAAACTGTTTGGCGCGGCTTAGTTATGCTGTAGCCATGACGTTTCAGTATATCCGCAAGTAATATGTACGGTTTATCCATGTTGCAGTTATTATATGAAACTGCGACAAATTTGCAAAATATATATTGCTTTCCTAGTATGGCTTTATGAAGAAAATACCGTATCTCCCATTTATTATCGTTTTAGTTGTCATAGTTATCATTGCCTTGGCCATAACCCATATCAAACCGCCAACCTCATTTAGTAATGGTAGCAAAATCCAGGTTGTAGCTGCTGAGAATTTTTGGGGAAGCTTGGTATCCCAGCTGGGTGGATCAAAGGTCCAGGTGCTGAGTGTTGTGTCTGACCCAAACGCCGATCCACATGAGTACGAATCAAATAACGCAGATGCACGAGCTATAGCTACTGCTAACTATGTCATCGTTAATGGTGCTGGCTATGATAGCTGGGCAAATAAACTAATAAACGCCAGTCCAAATAAGCAACGGATAGTATTGAATGTTGCTAAATTGCTTGGAAAAAAGAATGGAGATAATCCTCACTTTTGGTACAACCCGAACTATGTGAATACAGTTACAAAAAACATGGAGCAAAACCTCATACACATAGACCCGGTGGACAGCAGTTACTTCCACCGTCAGTACAGCAAGCTAGTAGCCTCTCTCTCTGGCTACCAGAACAGGATCAAAACAATTAAAAAGCGGTTTAGTGGAGCTAAGGTCGCAGCAACGGAAGATATTTTTGCCTATCTCGCACAAGCGGCAGGCCTAAACTTAATCTCACCGTCAGCTTTTACTGAAGCTGTGGCAGAAGGAAATGATCCACCAACAGATAGTGTCGTGGCTTTCCAGCAGCAACTCCAGAGCGGTCAGGTGAAGGTGCTAGTATATAATGAACAAACGGTAACTCCACTGACAACCAGTATTAAACAGCTGGCTGTCGAACAAAATATTCCAATTGTCGGAGTCACTGAAACTGTGCAGCCACCCAACACTAGTTTTCAAGTCTGGATGAATGCAGAGATTATAGAATTGGAGAACGCCTTAAATGCCCGAACGCTCGGTCACTAAAACGCAGTTAACCGGTCATCTTATTCAAGCTGAGCAACTCGCAGCAGGTTATGGTAATCGAAACGTTTGGGAAAAGGCAAATTTTTACGTTGAACGCGGCGAGTTTATAGGGCTGCTTGGTCCGAATGGCGCAGGTAAATCAACATTATTGCGTCTTTTATTAGGACTGCTGCCTGCTCGTAGTGGCAACCTTACTCTTTTTGGTAAAACTCCCCGTCGAGGAAATAGTCGCGTCGGTTACGTACCACAACGACGAGAAGTAGACAATGATTCTAATATCCATGCATTAGAGTATGTTCGTCTCGGCCTACTGGGGAACCGTTGGGGATTTAGTTTGCCTTCACAGGCAGAACATGAGCGACAAGCAGCACTGAATATTCTCAAGACAGTCAACAGTATTGATCTGGCTTATCGGCCTTTGCGCCAACTCTCAGGAGGAGAATTGCAACGAGTCTTTTTGGCACAAGCACTAGCTGGACAGCCGGAACTTTTATTGCTGGACGAGCCGCTAGCTAATCTCGACATTCGGCGCGAAACTCAGCTCATTCACCTTATCCATACCATAGCGAAAGCTCAAAAAATTGCTGTCCTTCTCATTGCTCATGACATTAATCCTCTATTGCCTGTAGTCGATCGTATTATTTATATTGCAAACGGCCAGGTTGCCAGTGGCAAACCTGAAGATGTTATAACTAGTCGGCAACTGACAGCTCTCTATGGAGCTTCAATTGAAGTACTTCATGATTCTCGAGGTCGTTTGGCCGTACTTGGCGTTGAGGAGGCACTACATCATGCTGAGTAGTACCACCGCTTCTAGCAACTTCCATTGGAACTTATGGTTGGATTTCCAGAATATGTGGCAATACGCCTTTATGCAGCATGCTTTTGAAACCGGTACTGTTGTCGCGGTCATCGCCGGTATTGTTGGCTATTTTGTGGTTATAAGGCGCTTGTCGTTTGCTGCCCATGCACTTTCTCATATAGGCTTCGCAGGTGCTGCCGGTGCAGTTCTTATTAATATAAATCCAATATTCGGTTTATTGGTCTTCACTAGTGGAGGCGGTTTAGCTATTGCCGGTCTCGGCCGACGGGCTAGCAGTCGTGATATTCAAATCGGTACTGTCCTAGCTTTTATGCTTGGTCTCGGTGTGCTATTTATTAACCTTTACAAAGGATACGCCACGGAGGCATACTCTTTACTGTTCGGAGAAATTCTCGGTATTAGCAGTAGCGACGTGATCATTACACTTATCGTGGGACTGCTCATTATTGTAGTCGTGGCTATGTTATATCGGCGACTCCTCTTTACATCGCTCGATGAGGATGTGGCTGAAGCTAAGGGAATATCGATGTTAACAATGAGTATCTGCTTCATGTTGCTGATTGCAGTTGCTACTTCAATTGCCGTCCAGGTAGTCGGCGTACTATTAATTTTTGCACTGCTCGTCACCCCGGCAGCAGTTGCTCAGCGGCTCGCACGTCGTCCTAGTACTGGCATTCTTATTTCCGTGGTGATTGCCGTCGCCGCTACCTGGTTTGGCTTGTTCATCTCATACTACTTACCGTATCCGGTCAGTTTTTTTATAACATCAAGTGTTTTTATCATATATTTAATTGTCCGAGTCCTTGAGCTTCGACCATCTTTTCTTGCCTAAAATTCATTAATTCTTGATAGTCGGACAGCCGGCAAGTTTACGCTATACTAATATAGTAATTAGTATAAGTATAGGAAAGCATGCGACGTTTGCTTCGATTTATTGTTGGCTATAAGTTGTTTGTATTAGCTCTTTTAGCCAGCATTGCCGGCCTGGTGCTATTACTCTTAAATTATAAGCTGGCCAGTGATTGGTTAATCGGCAGTATAGCTATTGTTGAAGTTCTCCCTCTACTGTGGAATATGTGGCAGGACATTCGTTCCGGCCGATATGGTATTGATATTTTGGCAGCAACTGCCATTATTGCTTCCGTAATACTAGCGCAGTACTGGGCCGCTATTGTGGTGGTATTAATGCTAACCGGTGGAAGTTCGCTTGAAGATTATGCTGAACACCGGGCCAAAAGTGAACTCGATGCCCTTTTAAGCCATGCTCCGCAAACCGCTCGAGTTATTCGAAAAGGTAAAACACTTGAGTTACCAGTTGAGAGCATCCATTTACACGACAAAGTTATTATCCGGGCTGGCGAACTAGTCCCGGTTGATTGTGTCATTATTGAGGGCACAGCAAGCTTTGACGAATCATCACTGACAGGTGAAAGCTTACCTCAAGTCAAAGGAGTTAAAAATAGCCTACTCAGTGGCTCAATTGATCTCGACGGAATAGTCACAGCCAAAGCAACAGCTACAGCCGAAACCAGTCAATATCAACAGATCATTAAATTGGTGCGTGGAGCAGCCGCCACCCGGGCACCATTCGTTCGGTTAGCTGACCGGTATAGTGTACCATTTACTCTTTTGGCGTACGGTCTAGCTGCCATCGTTTGGGTTGTCAGCGGCCAGGCTATCCGCTTTTTAGAAGTAATTATTGTAGCCACACCGTGCCCGTTATTGTTGGCTGCACCGATTGCCTTGATTAGCGGCATGGCTCGAGCCAGTCGCTATGGCATTATTGTTAAAACAGGTTCGGCACTAGAGCGCATGGCCGAGTCAAAAACAATCGCTTTCGATAAAACTGGAACACTTACCAAGGGTGATCTATCCGTTCATGCTATACAAACCTTTGGAAAATATACTAAAGATGAGGTGCTTACTTTTGCAGCTGGATTAGAGCAAGGTTCGGCTCATGTGTTGGCACTTGCTATTGTAGCCGATGCGAAATTGAAAAAACTAAGACTAACAAAACCAAAACACTTACAAGAATTTTCGGGACAAGGTGTAACTGCTCAGTATCGCAGCAAACAGGTGCTTGTTGGTCGATTAAGTCTGCTAAAAGACAATGGTGTGATGTTACCCACAAAGCTGAAACGGACAACACCAAATCAGACAGCCGTGTATATTGCCATTGATAATCGACTGGCTGGTATCATTACACTCATTGATACCATCCGGCCTGAGGCTCAACCTACACTGAAACGATTGCATGAACTCGGAATGAGTGATGTTGCCATGGTTACGGGAGATAATAAGGCAACCGCACAGACAATTGCCCAGGCACTGTCTATAGATCATATCTACGCCGATGCTCTGCCCGCAGACAAACTTCGTATTTTAAGTACCATGAAAAAACGACCAGCAATCTTTGTTGGAGATGGCGTCAATGACGCACCAGTATTGACTGCAGCTGACGTTGGCATAGCCCTCGGTGCCCGTGGTTCAGCCGCGGCTAGTGACTCGGCAGATGTCGTTATTATGCTTGATGATCTCAGCCGAGTAGCGACGGGTCTTGAGATTGCTAAGAAAACATTTCAGATCGCACGCCAAAGTATTCTTATTGGCATTTGTATCAGTATTATACTGATGGGAATTTTCGCTACTGGCTTTTTCCCACCCTTACTCGGTGCGGTGCTGCAAGAAGTAGTTGACGTTGTTGTAATCTTCAACGCCCTCAGAGCTCATATAATTGCCGTCGCGCCGTTAGTGACTAAGCAGTAAAGCAACGGAGACAGGCACGAGTAGATTGTCTAACCCCCCGATAGCAATGTTCTCAATGATAGTAGCCATGGCACTTATGCCAAAGAGAGAGCCGGCATGGAGATGAACATGGCTATACTGAGAGAGACCGAACAGTATAAGAAGCGATACAATAAAGAAGGTTAAAGTTCCAAGCAGACTTTTAGTGTAACCAAAAATAAGGTACTTCTGGCGATTGCCATAGCGTGTCCCGATCATAGCTGCCAGTCCGTCGGCCAAGCTCATTTGCAGCAGTGAGGCAGCATAGATGGCCTTGTCATGTGTCATGAAAGTAATGAGACCTACAGCTAGCGCAAAAAATATTTCACCCCAAGTTGGTCTTTGAACGCTATGGATAGCTTGAAATACATTTAGGTGTTTGGAGACAGTTACAATAATCAAGAAGGCTAGGCTTAGCAATTGCATTTCTCGCCAAGTAAGAAGATACGGCCAGAAAGCTACGAAACTGCCGACTGTCACATGGATGAACTTGCGGCTGAGCTCACTATGAACGGCATGTTTGCGCCACCACATTTCATTACCTAAAAGCAATATAAAAACCACAAAAACGGCAAGTAGAAAATTCATTTGTTACCTATTGTACGCCTAAATTACTTGGTCGGGGTGGTGGGATTTGAACCCACGACCTCCGCGTCCCGAACGCGGCGCGCTACCGGGCTGCGCCACACCCCGATCATCCTACACCTTTACCATCACTGGATTGTTCAAGTATAGCACCGGAGCACACTAGAATTGGAAAACTTAGGTTTATGACGATGTTATATGTCTTCTTTGCTCATCAACTCTTTATGTCTCGGGCCCATAAACTGGACACACCGTCTATTCTAGAAAGGACAAAACTATTAGTTTAACTGGGGAAAGACGTGACTAAGGACATACCATATAACTCAAAACTAAAAGCAGAGATTGTGAGCAAGATTCGAGATGGAGGTCAGAGTGTCAGCTCGGTAAGCACGGCTTATGGCATTAGTACCAAAAGCATCTACGCCTGGTTGCGTAGGATGTAGTCGACGGCAACCGGAACTTAATCCTGAAGAATAACGAGCTCAAGAAAGAAAATGAGCAGCTTTATAAATTGCTTGGTCGGCAACTGATGAAATGCAACGGTCAAAAGACCAGCCATCCTGTAAGAGGTCGGCGGGTATAGCGCAGACAACTTTTTGCACCAGCTGCTGTGTGAGCGCTACGTAAAAAGCTCAGTGTCAGCAACAAAACCAGCCCGTGGCAGAACAACTACATGTAGTGCTGGCTTGGCAACTTCAAGCTATAACTCGGTAACCCCAAACAATACTGAGATATTGTTAAGCTTCACGGAAGCCATTGTCTTACAAATTCACTACTACACTACCAAATGCATTCTCTCAGCATTAGGCATGGGCCCTGCGACTTAGGCCGCCCAGCCCAAAATCCGAGGAGAATAGACAATATATCCGGGAGTTGAGAGTCCTTAACAGTTAAATCAAGGAGCTCTAGCAGTTTAAATACTTTGGCTTAGCGAAGTGAATACTTCCACGCGTTTAGTATATTGCCAAGTTCTTTTATCAAATGGTCCGCCACAGGTTATCAGGTTCAGCCCTTGTGAACTAGGCTGGTAGGATGTCAGTAGCTGCTTCATATTAACTTGGTTGACTGGAACGGTCATTACTTTATTAACTGTATAGGTATATGTTTGGTTGTCGCCTTTGACTATTTGTATAGAGTCACCAGGAACTAATGATTTAATATTCATAAACACGCCAGGCAGAGTTGGACCGTGTACATGTCCGTCAATTAGTACGGCTCCATCACTAGCTGGTTCACCGGGTGTGGCGCTGCCAGTATACCAAGCCGTGTCATAAATATCTGGCGGTGTGCCGAGCGCTCCGGTATTGGTAACACCAACCTGTAAAATGCGAGCATAAATGCTCAGCTTAGAAATTATTAAATACTTTGGTAAGTTTGGGGCAACCTGGTAGTTTTTAATTGCGTTGGTAGTGAGCTTTTGCTGGCTTGGCACATCAGAACTACCTGAGTGATTAGCCAAAGCACTGATCTGTGCCTTAGCGTTATGATTGGTTTGTAATGTTTCAAAGTTTACCAGTAGACCTAGACCGAAGACAAAAAGGGCCATGCCTATAAGTACCACTTGCAGTTTGGAGTGAACAAGGTGGTTTGTCTGATTAGCTTGTCGACTAGCTTCAGTAGACACCGTTTGGCTAAGCAGGGTATGTGAACGCTCCGATGAGTTACTTAAGCTTTTTAAGCTTGGTTCAGACGAAAATGTACGTGAGGTAGGGGCTGTGTTTGTGTTGTTAGAGTTATAGTACACTCTTCTACTATAGCTACTCGGTCTAATAGGATTTAAGACTGAACGAGTGTTATAACTAGGTCTTCTAAGCCTAAAGTCTGGATCGTGCATAGGCTTTATTTATGATTTATGGCTGGAGTTAACTACCGATTCCATACGCTTAGATAAGTAAAACAGCGATAATGCCACCAATGCTGAGATTACAAGATCTTGTATTGGGTTAGTCGGGGTTAGCTTGAAGCCAGTGTCCGGTATTCCGGGTATAGCAGTGACTTTGGTGCTTGGGCTAACTACTGTAAGCACAACGTCATTACCTGTACCACCTTTGTATGTAATTTGCATTTTTGTGTTACCAACTGCAAAGACCGAGCCTTCAGGTAAACCGCTAAATGTACCCGTTATAGGATTACTACCTGTATTGTTTATTATTTCAAAACTCTGGCCAACACTCGGCGAAAATCCATTGAGTAAAACGACATCGAGACTACCGTTCGTCAGGTTTACATTGCCAGTTACAACAATTTGGTCATAGTCAGTACCGGCTGTATCCCCAGGTGACTGGATTTCAGTTTGGTAGGTACCAGATTCAGTCAAGTTTCCATTAACCGTTATAATGCCTGGGCTATGGCCTGGAGAAACTGTGCCTCCATTATCTACACTAAGACTACATATCATTCCGTCTCCCTTTAATATACCCCCACTTTGCACGGTTGCGTCACATATGCTGCCGTCGTCTGTCAAAGTTTCACTAGCCGGTATTATCAAACTACCGCTCAAGCTGAGTCCGGAAGCCAGACTACAAATCTGTTGATTACCAACTGCCGTACAAACTGGTGATGCCGTAGCAACAGGCAATCCTTCGGTACCATCTATGTTAACTGTATCCAAATTGTCGTCCCAGTAGTTGTTAGACCAAGTCTGACCTGTACCAGTATAATAATAAGCTGCTACGTTATAGTACCCGCCGTAAGGCCAATAGCCATGAGAATCAGCACCAGCAAAGTCTGTCGTGCCACATGTATAGCCACCTCCACCCGAGAGCTGTGATGTTATTGGAATAGTTATACATCTTGCAAAACGGTTATTCTCTATGTCTGACGTGCTGGTACCCACAGACGAGGCATTGCCACAAGGGTATATCATATAACCACCACCTGCTAGGAAATTATCAGTAATAGTTAGATGATTGTCACAAGCACCGCCACTACCACCCCCAGTATTGCAGAAAATCTCCGCGGTCTGCGGGTGAGGATTGATGAGCGTGTTGTTGCTGATCGTTAGTGTGTTATCTGAACAGTATACTGGTTCATAATGATCTTCGGTCGGCGGAATGCCGTTTGCATACACAATTGCATTTACATCCTCATAATTATTCTCGACTGTGGCACTTCCTCCACCCGAACCAGGGGCACCACCACCAACATTGTATATATAGTTATTTTCTATAACGGTGTTTGTACCGTTATTCGCAACCGCGATGCCTAAAGACTCTGTGGTGGCATTCATGCCACTTATTGTGGAGTTCTCGACGGTAGTACCATTATCACCTGAAGGTATGCTAACACCTATAGAACCTTCGTTCTGGCCACCGTTAATGCTCATGCACACCTTGTTAAGTGTAAAATTATTAACACCTCCGCTGACATAAATCACAGTGTCACCTAAATTTATGTTGCTCACTGTCACATTGCTTGAGACGATTTCTAACATATTACCTGTGCCACTATAGTAAACTCCACCTGCAAATGGATAGTTGGATAAGTTAGCAAAGCTAAAGTTTGGTAACTTTGAACAATCACCGGCACCAACATTATTAAAGTTCGGGTCCGGATAGCCACAGGCACCCGGGCTTGAAAAACAACCTATTGGTAGGCTACTGGGCAGGGCTGACACAGCCGGGTAGCTGATCAAGCAAAATATGATGGCTACAAGAACGCCAAAGTGAAGAACCTTAGATTTTAGTATTGCCATAAACCTAGGAAAGAAGAATGGTTTTTGGTTTAGAGCCTTACAGATTACAACATCTTGTGACATAAATTCTGTTCGTTGTTTATATTACTGAAATTGTAGCATAACTTTATAGATCTCAACTTATGAACTTTAACGAGAGGTCAAGCTACAAGATGCACTTCATTAAGGTGTAAGGACTTGAACAGGGGTATCCCAAGCCAAATCCCAAACGATTTAGATTGTGGTAAAGTCCTTATAATTTAGAGTTAGGCGCTCATTTAAGGTGTTAGCATGAACAAGGAGGGTGGTGATTTATGAGTAGGTATAGTAGTACAACGCTTATCACGGATGCTACGGAGATTAACCTAAAGACATAACATTCTGACTTGCCACTTTTATCCCTGTTCGTCAGACTAAGGGGATGAAACCAAAACAAATAACACTACTGACAGCTGAACTCAAGCAACTCAAAGAAGGGGC
>JAJYZG010000023.1 GCA_021800155.1 bacterium | reverse complement strand
CACAGCATCTCTTTTGAATTCAGGGCTGTAACGCCTCGGACTTCTATGCTTTCCCATATAGCCAACCTTTCTCAGTCCTGACTGATTTTAGGTGTCCGGTGAATGGGGGTAGGTTCAACCCCGCCCTTGGCAAATCCCCGAGGCCACAACCGATCGACCAAGACCCTGTATTCATTGGGCAAACGCTTTTCACTATCGTATACTCGTACGATCTTTACTGAGTGCTCCACATCCCCTCCTTAGTCCCTTTCCCCATGTTAACCTCTGCGACTTGGGGAAATGGATTAGATTGAGGTTATCTGATCACTTGCCTCACGAACAGATTCTTCAAAGTCCGCAAGGTGCTTCAGCATAGCCTTTGATGCTTCCTCCGGAATTCCATCGACCACTGCTTTTAGAATTGCTTGGTGTCCCATTAAGGAGAGTCGTAAAACATCAATATTACTTTTACTTGATTGTTTCGTTATTTCTAAAGCCTCATGAAGTGATCGGCTTAGCTTCAGTAAGATTACATTCCCAGCTGCAATGGCAAGATGATCGTGGAATCGTCGTGAAGCATTATTGAAAGCAGTTGTATCGCACACTGTTAAAGCTGCTTCCATAGTGTTGATGTCCTGCTGCAGATCTCGTAGGTGTGCGGAACTCCGGTTGCGTGCAGCTAACTCTACAATACGAGTTTCAAGCATACATCTAGTCTCTACCAGATCTTGAATTAGTGCGTCACGGTCACCTACGGTCAAGGCAGTGGTCCATAGCTCTTTATCCATGAGATCCCAATGTTCCACCGGCTCAATCCAGGTGCCGCGTCCGTGCTCTACACGTAAGAAGCCCTTTCCTTGAAGATATTTAACGGCTTCGCGTACCCTGGTTCGAGAGGCTTGGAAGCGTGTGCAAAGGTCTGCCTCGTTGGGGAACGAAGATCCGAGCGACAATTCTCCGTTTTGGATCATCTCCAAAATGCTAGTTGCCACAGTCATATTAAACCTCCATCATATGACGTATGAGGATTAGTATATCTCTTATATCTTATGGAGTGAGTTGCTTGTTGCAGTTCCTTACAATACTATTAATTTATATAGTATTTACTTTCTTTAGAGTGTATCGTTCATCTTCTTAATCAATAACACGCTGTCTTTACAGCACTTTCTTTAGTTCAAAAATTTTCATTACTTCTTACTTCTTGAGTTGACAACCATGTTGAGCTACTGTAAACTAACATCAGTCATCATACATCTTACGTATTATGACTAGTCCAAAATTACGGACTGTTGGGGGATAAACCAAAACGACTTTGGAGTCGGGGTTCAAAGTACTCAAAAAGGGGGTAAAGACCAGTGGTTGTTGTACCGGGCTTCGATTTTTCCGAAGAGGACTTAATTCAATCACCCTATTGGTTCTTGGATGCTACCCACTCAGTTCCGCCGTGGACTCCTATGTTCGGTTGGTTCTGGGTGAACTTTTGCCGACATGGAATGCAGTACGGAGCCGAGACATTGAATCTTCCAACTTCTCGAGGGTGGGATTGGAGATTTAATAGCGGTGGCGGTTATCTAACCGTATATGGGGTCTCCGATCCAGAAGTCATTCGTCGTCGAACAGAAGCGTTTCGAGTCTCAATAAGGCCATTCTTGGAAAACTACGACGATCTATGGACAGGATTTAAACAGGAGATGTTAGGCCGCTATGAACAACTGAAAGCAGTCGATGTAGAAAGAGCAACTAACGGCGAACTATTACAGCTACTTGAGGCAACCGTTGATACAACGAGACGTATGTGGGAAATACATATGTATATGATGTATGGAGTTTATTCTGTGTACTCCCTATTTGAAGACCTTTGTCAAGATCTGTTGGGTATTGACGATACAACTCCAGAGTTTCATGCACTCGTTAGCGGATATGACAACAAGGTGTTTCAGGTTGATCGACGCTTATGGGAGTTCTCCCGTCGTGCTCACGGAGAAGGTCTCTCTGAGGTATTAGATCAGGCAGATACCCAAACAATAATTAGGCGCTTGAAAGAAAGTGAAGTTGGCAGGCTATGGCTTACTGATTTCAATAATTTTTTGCTTGAAGATGGTTGGCGTCTCCAGCGTATGGCAGAGATAAACATGCCATCCTGGGTGGAGGACCCTACGCCAGCTCTGCAAATTGTGAGGCGATTTCTTTCAGGTGACGATACTTTTCAACTCGATGTAAAACGTCAGGAACTTATCCAAGATCGACAGGAGACCCTAAATACCCTAATCACACGAATCCCACCGGACGAGCGTGAATGGTTCAATCTTCTACTAACAGCAGCACAACATGCGGGTAGCTTTAGCGAGGAGCACAACCACTATCTAGATCTTTACACCCACGCAATGATTCGCCGTACCGTTTTGGCTATTGGAAAGCGTTTAGTAGCCGCTGGGACTATTGATGATTCTGAGGATGTATTCTTCCTAATTCCCGAAGATATTCGGCGTACAATGTGGGTTCCAGAAGCTCATCGTCTACAAAGGTTGATAGACGAAAGACGTTCCCAGTGGAAAGAGTGGCAACAACAGCCAAATCCTCCACTTCTGGGATCGTTAGGCATTGACCAAGCAATCAAGGAATTGGTTGTCACGAAAGACCCCATTGCTTTGAAAGTGGTGGTTGGATCCATGCCTCAGGTAAAAACTGATGTTCAAGCAGATCTGTATGGAACTTGTGGCTCACCTGGACTCGCCGAAGGTACTGCTCGTATCATTCTCGATGAAAGTCAGCTTGGTGATATCCAACCCGGTGATATCCTCGTTGCACCTACTACGTCCCCCAGCTGGACCTCAGTGTTTGCATTCCTCAAAGGGGTCGTAGTCGATCGTGGTGCAAGCTTGTCACATGCGGCCGTTGTTGGACGTGAATATGGAATTCCCGTAGTTATGAATGTTTTTGATGGCACCCAGAAAATACGCAGTGGGCAACGCATTCGAATAGATGGTACTCATGGTCATGTCTTTATTCTTCCAGATGAGTAAAAGGGCCATTGGAATGATGTTTACTTCTACTGCATTTATCTGTTGGTTTGAAGATTGCATTGGTGAGCGTTCTGCCGATGTCGGCAACAAGCTATCCGGTCTAGGAAGAATGCTGAACGATGGTGTACCGGTTCCCCCAGGGTTTGCTGTCACCCGTCAGGCTTACGAATACTTTCTTGAAAATACGGGAGTGGGGAAGCAAATAAAAAAGGTGGTAGAGCTCTCTACACTTTCTGGCGATACAAGAACTCTTGCTGAATCGATACGAGAGCAAATACTTGTCACTCCTTTGCCTTCTGAGATCGAATTAGCTATAGCTAGGGCGTATGAAGAACTGGCCCAGAAGACTGGTCGTACCTCACCAGAGGTTGCGGTGCGCTCAAGTGCAACGGCTGAGGACATGCCCGATGCAAGCTTTGCAGGATTACAGGATACTTTTCTTGCGGTTGTCGGAGTTCACCAGGTGCTCGCGAATGTCCAACGTTGTTGGGCCAGTTTGTTTACGGAGCGTGCAGTCAACTATCGCTTGAATATGGGTTACTCGTTTAACGAGGTATCTATTTCTGTTGGTATACAGCTTATGGTTGCTGCCGACACAGCTGGTGTGCTTTTCACTATCAATCCAACAACTGGCAATCCTTTCGAAATGGTTATTGAAGCTAATTGGGGACTTGGTGAAAGCGTAGTTCAAGGTTTGGTTACTCCTGACCAATATCTTGTTCATAAAAAATCTCTCGACCTTGTTCGGGAGGAAATCGGCACCAAACATGTACAGGTAGTTCAGGGTATGAACGGAGGCACAACGATAAAAGAAGTATTACCAGATTATCAAACCGTACCATGTCTGAGCTCAAGTGAGCTGAAGCTACTAGGTGATCATGGACGATCCCTTGAAACAAAGTATGGAATACCTTTGGATATTGAATGGGCTTTGTCTGAATTGAGGACAGATAGGGATCCGTGCCTTCACTTCCTACAGGTACGTCCCATTACAACCCATTATATGGGATCTTGGCACAAAGACCCTCAGCGCGATCCCACAGACCATATAATTGATCTTTTACTATCTAAACGATTCTCAATATAATCCTTAGTGCCTGAGCTCAAAGATCCAAAAACAATAATTAATCACCTATCCGAAGTGTCGATCTAGCCAAAGTTCTACTTAAATTATACCAAAAGTCAGAGAAGAAAAAGCACTTACCCTTACTTAAGGAGGAGATTGCCAATGGGAGTATCAGAATTTGATGCAATTATCATCGGTGGGGGGCATCATGGTACTATTATGGCGTGTTATTTGGCTAAAGCTGGAATGCAAGTTGCTGTACTTGAAAGGCATACTGAATTAGGAGGAGGAGCTGGTAGCGAAGAGGGGCCAGCTCCTGGATTTCGTCAAAACTTCTGTGCTCACTTTACTCGCTTTTATAGCCATCCAGCCTACCAAGATTTTCAACTTAAAGATGAGGGATTAACATACATCTTTCCTGATCAAAATGAGGGAATGATCTATGAAGATGGTAGCTCATTCATTGGTTATTCGGCGTACCGCGTAGTAGACCCAGCAACTGGGCATCAAGAGTACTCGGAGACTAATGTAAAAAAGACTTATGACCAAATTCATCAATTTTCTCCTAGAGATGCCGATGTCTATTTAGATCTACTGGATAAATATACTCGCTATTGGAAGGGCGCTTTTCATGAGCACCGTTTTTCGCCTCCCACGCCTTGGGGCGTGCCGGACCCACTTGAAGCTTTAGTAACCAACCCAGAAAGTGGCTTAGAGCCTGTTCATCAATTCATGTCAGTTCGACAGCTAGCCTATGACTTTTTTGAAAGCTCAGAACTTCGCAGTCTATTCATGCGTGCAACACCGACCTCTAGCGGTACATTTCCTGATGATCCTATGGGTCTCCAAGTTCTCATCCATGTATTAAGTCTTGTTTTGTCATTCGAGCCAGCAGCAATTGCAGTTGGTGGTACTCAGGCTATTACTGACGCTCTAGTATCTGCCGGTCGTAAGCTCGGCGTACAATATTTTACTGGACAGGAAGTCGATGAGATTTTAATCGAAAATGATAGGGTAACTGGGGTCAAATTGGTAGACGGATTGCAAATCACGGCACCCCTGGTAGTTAGTTCCCTTGGAGTACCACAGACAATTCTCCGTTTGGCAAGGAACTACCCCATCAATGAGAAGGTCCGTCATCGACTCAACAATGTGCACTATGACCGTGGACAAATACTGTGGGGTAATGTTGCATTGCACGAGCTACCACAATATATAGCAGCTCAAACTAATCCGGAGGTAGGCTTTCAACCCAGACTCTACTGGGGACCCAAAGACCCTGACTATCTTGCCAGTAAATATCAACATGAAATATTCACACTGGGTTTTCCGTCACGGCTATTTGTCTTGACTGCACCTGACAGCATTTGGGATCGCACCCGGGCTCCTGATAATGCACATACGGTTCTAATAGAGGAATTTACTGCACCTCGTCGACTTTTTACGCCTAGTGAATGGCTTCGTATGAAGGATGAGTTCATAGCTGCCGTAATGGAGCAGTGGCACCATTATGCCCCAAATATGACTCAAGATAACGTAATAGCCCACCGAATCTACAGTCCCTACGAAGTCGGTGCGTCACATCCGGATATGTTAGAAGGGGGTTGGACCGAAGGAAGCATGATCGCATCGCAGCTGGGACGCTTTCGTCCTATCCCAGAGCTCTCGGATTATCGAACCCCGATCAAGAATCTCTATCTCTGCTCGTCAAATCTACACTCAGCTGCTGGTATAGGGCGTGGGAGTAGCTATAACTGCTACAAGATCTTAGCTGACGATCTCAAACTACCTAAGTTTTGGGAAATGTCCGGTCGTCAATACTAAGGCTATGGAATCTCTTGGAATACCCCTTACTGCAGGAAGAGAAAGTTGATGAATATCGTCGTCTGTATCAAGGTTGTTATCGACCCATTATTGTCAAGCACTGATCTCATGATCGACCCTGTTAGATCTAGGATCGTTGCTAGAGAGAGTGGACAACAAGTTGTCAATGGATTCGATGAACAGGCGTTAGAGGCAGCCCTTCGCCTAAAAGACAATATTCCTGGCACTGTCATTACCCTAATGTCGGTAGGGAAACAGGTACCGTGGGATGTGCTTAGAAAGCTGATGGCTTTGGATGTTGACAACGCCTTAGTTATTGATGGTTCAGCGGGTGACAGCCACGATCCTCGTGTAATTGCTGCCATCTTAGCAGCTGCAGTGCAACGTCTTGAAGGGGTGGATCTAGTCATCTGCGGTCGTCAGGCATCTGACTGGGATAATGCACAGGTTCCTATACGTTTAGCTGGGAACCTTGGATGGCCATGTCTAACTCTTGCTCGTGAGGTCAAGATGGTAGGAAAAGAAATTCAGGTTCGTCGCGTTCTTCTTGATGGTTGGCAAGATATGAGTGCAAAACCTCCCGCTGTTATTACGGTAACCAGCGAGTTGGGCGAATTGCGGTATCCCACCATGAAGGGTCGGCTGGCAGCAATGAAACGTCAACCGAATGTTTGGTCAATATCGGACCTAGGCAATGAGTTTGTCGAGGCAACTGAACTAGTAGAGATACAAATGATCCATCACCCCAAGGAGAGCAACTGCCATTTTATAGACGGCGAAAGTGGACAGAGCAAAGGTGAACAACTGGCCGCTGTACTGATGTCTTCAGGACTGATTTAGATAGATTAACTCTGGAGGAAAATACTGATGTCCGGCATCATGATAGCTATATATAGCGATGATTACATAACTAATGAGAGCTTGTTTCGTGAGCTAGTCAGCCTTGCTAAACAGCTACAAGCTCAAAGCCATGAACGCCTTACAATCACAGTAGTTGGAGATGAATCAGGTTCATGCACACAAACTGTTGCCGAATATGGAGAGGAGCTTGTACGTATTGCAATCAAAGTACCTGAAAACGCTCCTTGGCCCGAATATGATACCGAGGCATTAGTTCAGCTTTGCAACGAGCTACAGCCCTCGATGATACTTTTACCGAAAACTTTTTGGGGCACCGAAGTTGCTGCCCGCTTAACTGCGATATTGGACGGCAGTGCAGCAATGGATATCACTGCTGCAACTTTGCTCAGCGACTCCTTAGAGGTTACGCGTACAATATTCGGTGGAGTTGCTGAAGCAAGGTTACGAATGGCCAGGATGCCTGCTGTACTTGTACCTCATCCGAAGATTTGGCCGGAGGCCGAGCCTCTTCCCACCGATAGTTCTATTACTTTATTTACACCCAATATAGATCTTGGTGCCCTACAGACCATTCCTAAAGATCGTCATCGGCTAGCTCAGGCTCCTGACGTAGCTCAAGCACGTATTTTGATCGCCGGAGGCCGAGGACTGGGCGGACCTGAACCGTTCAAATTACTAGAAGAAATTGCCTCTATGATTGGAGGTCAGGTTGCCGCGTCAAGGCCTCCTGTAGACTCGGGATGGGTCAGTGGACAAATCCAGGTTGGTTTGACCGGAAAAACAGTTGCACCCGACCTATACATTGCCGTGGGAATTTCTGGTGCAATACAGCATATAACCGGATGTTATAATGCGCGCAATATTGTGGCGATCAATAACGATCCTCATGCTCCAATTTTTCAATATGCTACATACGGTGTAGTTGGTGATTGGCAGGATGTATTACCAACCTTTTATGAAGCGTTGAAGACCATTATTAAGTCTAGTCGAGAAAAGGTCTACTGATGGATCGGCTCGTGAGTCCCTTCGTTGGCGGAAACCGAGTTACATGCTCAGCCAGTAGTATTCCGGTAGTTAATCCGGGCACGGGCGATACATTGTTCAATTTGGAAGTTTCCACAGCAGAGATAGTCGATCGTGCTGTGAGGGGAAGCTACGCACTCCTGTCAACTCTGCGTTATGAAACTACTAATGCTCGTGCAGCACGACTGAGACTTATCTCGCATACTATTTGTGCTAACGCCGAGAGTATAGCAGAAAGCCTATCACTTGAAACTGGAAAATCCAGAAATAATGCTTTTCAAGAGGTTCAGAGCTGCAGCAATATATTTGATTTCTACGCCTCAGAAGCACTTAGGTTGTCAGGGCGCTATTTTCCTTCATTACGTACCGGCGAGCAGGCCATAGTATCGCTTGAACCGGTGGGAGTTGTAGGCGCGATCACTCCTTTCAATTATCCTCTAACTTTATTGAGCATAAAGGTAGCACCTGCACTTGCCGCTGGATGTCCTGTTGTGGCTAAACCATCACCTGAGACTCCTAGTGCAACTCTGCAGTTAGCAGAGCTATGTTGCCAGGCAGGGTTGGAGCCCGATCTCTTCAATGTTGTCACCGGAGGGGCATCAGTTGGGCAGATGCTGATAGATCATCCACTCATTGCCAAAATTTCATTTACTGGTAGCTTTGATGTTGGGCGTCAGGTCGCAGCAGCCGCGGCATCTGGGCTCAAACGCCTCACGCTGGAACTAGGAGGTCAATCTCCAGCACTTGTGGCAGCTGATGTGAATAGCGAGTTAGTGTCCTTGACTTTAGCAAATCAGGCTTTTGAGAACGCAGGACAGTTTTGTTATAGGCCTGCCCGAATTTTCGTAGAATCTATTTTATACGAACAGTTCATAGAAAATTTGCGAGAGCATGCGCTATCAAAAGTCGTTGCCTCGGCAGATAATCCAGAAGCAGAAATAGGCCCTTTGCGCAATAAATCAGCCTATGAAAAGGTGATGCGGCATATCCAAGATGCTCTTGATCATGGAGCTAGGCTTCTTTGTGGAGGAAATCGTATCAATGACCAAGGCTATGAAAATGGTTATTTTGTTTCCCCGACCGTGTTGGTAGACGTGGATCCAAGTATGCTCGTAATGAGAGAGGAAACCTTTGGTCCAGTTGTTGCCGTAACTAGTGTGGATTGCTTGGAACATGCCATACCTCTGGCGAACTCCACTCCATATGGATTGGCTGGTTACGTTTTTTGTAGCGATCTTGACCGAGGTTGGCGCTTAGCAGATCAAATAGAAGCGGGATCAGTCTGGGTTAATGTTGTACATCATACAGATATCCAAGTACCGTTCGGCGGCAGAAAAGCTAGCGGACTAGGCCGCGAAAAAGGCCGAGAGGGACTATTCGAGTATTTGGAAACCAAGACTCTCTATTTAGGACGAGAAACCTACGACTTTTCTGGAGTTTAGAAATATGATGGATATACATGGTATGCGGATTGTGGTTACAGGAGGGGCTCAAGGAATTGGGCGACACTTTGCGCAAGAGCTAGCAAGCCAAGGTGCCCGGGTGCTTAGCCTCGATACAAGGCACTCATCCTCTAAATTTAATGAGCATATTCAAGCACAGAATCAGGGTGAAGTTGCCGAGTTGCAAATCGATATAACTGAAGAAAATCAACTAGACTCAGCTGCTAAGTGGGTTGTTGAACGTTGGGGTGGCTTAGATGGACTTGTCAACAATGCAGCTATTTACGCTGGTCTTAAGAGACGTAGTTTCGACCTGATTCCTATTGAAGAATGGGATCGTGTCATGTCGGTTAACGTCAAAGGAGTTTGGCTAAGTATCCGGACATTTGCCCCTATGTTGGCTGAGTCGTCTCATGGGGTAGTGGTTAACATGGCTTCGGAGGTGGCCTTTACTGGATCATATGGATTTCCCCACTATGTAGCTTCAAAAGGAGCGGTAATAGCACTCACCAAGGCTCTGGCCAGAGAGCTAGGAACTCGTGGCATTCGCGTTAATGCTATAGCTCCTGGTTTTACTGATACTGAAGCAAGTAGAACACTTGCAGATGTTAATAAATATGACGTTACCCCTACTCCTTTGGGACGTGTAGCTCATCCAGAAGATCTGCTTGGAACACTGATCTATCTACTATCTGACGCAAGTGCTTTTGTAACAGGACAAACAATTTTAGTTAACGGTGGCCGTATAATGTAATTTTTTACTTAATTTATTATTTATTTAAAATTTAATTCATTTAATTTATGTACTAGAGTCTGAAGGGAGGCAATACGTCCATAGCAGGCCTTGTTCTAGATGTAGATGGAACCCTAGTACGTGGACGAAAAGTTATTGAGGGTGCTTTAGAGGCTTTGACAGCTTTACGTCAGATGGGATATCAGTTGGTTTTATGCACTCAGGAGAACCAACTATCTGATCGTGATATCGCCAAACGCTTGGAGACACTGGGACTGCTGGTAAGTCAGGAAGAAATTGTTTCTGCAGGAACAGTAGCCGTGGAATTTTTGGCAGCTGTTTATCGAGAATCACGGATATATGTGATGGGTAGCAATACTTTGCGTAAACGAGTAGCACAAACAGGCATAAAAGTTTTATCTGATCAAGAAGGATATAGTGCTGAAGTAGTACTTATCGGTACCGATCCAGACGTTAATCTTACCCGACTCTCTACAGCTGCAGAAGCGGTAAGAAGAGGAGCCAAATTCTATGTGACTAACCTCGATCGGGGATATCCACTTGAAAATCGAATTATACCATCTGCTGGCTCACTCGCGCTTGCTGTAGCCTTCACCGCTGGACGACGTCCACTGGTTCTTGGTAAACCTTCACAAACTATGGCTAATGCAATTCGAAACCGATTATTGCTTCCAGCAGATTCTATTGCCGTGATCGGGGATCAGCCTGCACAGGACATGAGGCTAGGTAGAGTGCTCGGTGCAACTACCGTTTTGGTGTTATCAGGAATTACAACGCCTGACATGTATGAGAGAACAAGGTTAGTCAGCAAACCAGATGTTGTCTTACCAAGCATACGAGAGCTTCCTTGCTGGCTCGATCAATTCCGGCAGACACACTAGACGGAAGTCACACAGTTCGACCGAGGCTATTGTGATTCCAGGACACCGGACATAGAGCGCTGACGTTCGGCTGAGATTCCTGCGTTGACCTTGGGATTCGCTCCTTGATGGTTCGCCTCTCGGGGCCTAGGGTGACAGAATAGATGACATGGTTGAATGGCGTCGTGCCAAGCCAGGCCAGCCACCGTTGCCGCTGCACCCGGGGGGCGCTCGGGAGATGGGTGCCGCAGCAGCCCTGCTCGAAGACGAGACCGGCGGTGTCGTCTTCGTCTGGGGCAACGCCACCTTTTCGTGGGAGGCGAGCGACCCGGCAGGACGGCGGTTCGCGGCGGTCCAGCTCGTGGTGACCA
>JAJYZG010000007.1 GCA_021800155.1 bacterium | reverse complement strand
GCGGCGCGCTCAGTGCTCCGGCCAGCTGCAGTGGGACAATAGTTGGGGTGTGGTGCGAATCAACTTCGACCGCTAATGGCAGTCTGCCGGTGGGGACAGATGAAGCCACGTCAGTGGCATATAACGGCTATGTTTATGAGATTGGGGGGTATACCGGGAGTTATACGGCGGTGGTGGATTACGCTGCATTATCTAGCAGCGGCGCGCTCAGTGCTCCGGCCAGCTGTAGCGGGACGCTAGTTGGGGTGTGGTGCGAATCAACTTCGACCGCTAATGGCAGTCTGCCGGTGGGGACAGATTACGCCACGTCAGTGGTATATAACGGCTATGTTTATGAGATTGGGGGGTATACCGGGAGTTATACGGCGGTGGTGGATTACGCAAGTATAAATAGTAATGGATCTTTAGGAGCTTGGTCAAATGCCTATTCGCTACCTACAGCTCTGACAAGTGCCACGTCAGTGGTATATAACGGGTACGTTTATGAGATTGGGGGGTATACCGGGAGTTATACGGCGGTGGTGGATTATGCAGGTCTGCAGTCAATTCCTAGAGTCGGATATTATTCGAAACTTATAGATATAACTGGCCTGCCTAATAACGACCCGACACCAATCGAACTCAGCTTGCAAGGCAGCGCTCCTGGTAATCCTGGTATAGGTAGCAGCGGTCCAGGCGGAGTATTGGTAAATTACCAGTTTGCTGCAAATGGTTGCACTACTTTTAACACCCCTACAACCCTAGATAGTGGTGGCGGCAACCAACTCGGACCTACCTATGGTCTCACCTATACGACCAACGGCTGCGGTGTTGCTACAAATGTGGGCCGGTATATGTTAATTCGTATCATTCTTGACGATAGCCAATCTGCCAGCTTTCCGGATAGTGCGAGCAGTCATTCGGAAGTATCCAATGTGACGCTATATTATCATCCGGCCACCAACTTTCGTTTACGCATCGGGGCAACTTTCAGTAATGGCAGTCTGCAGTCACTGGATTCGCCGCCAACCCCAGCTGTCCCATAGGCTCTGACAGAGACTAAATGCGTTCTTAAAATTAACGACCGCTGCGGATATACTCTAACTCCTCACCGCTTTTTTGTTATTTAGCGACGACAAAATATTAGTAGGAATAACAGCAATAAAAACGAGGTGGTATAGTACAAGAGAGCAGGAGTAAGTATTAGTCATTTCGGTTTAAGTAAACAATTTGGGTTGCTATTAGAACATTAAAACTAAGAAACGGACTGTAATTAGTTCGTCGTATCCTAGTAAGTGCAAACATAACTAGGAGGAAATACGATGAGAACTATACGCTGGCCCCAATGTGTATTGTAACAATGGAACGAGGAATGGTAGACGATGGTATTTATGCCTTAAATGCCAGGCAACTTGGACTAATCCAACTCGCCCCATTAGATTCAGAAACAAACTATGGCGTGAGTATGCTTTTAAAGGCCGTAAAGTAGCCTGGTTAGCAAAACACTGCCAGAAGAGCTTAAAATTTGTCCGTCGTTAGCTTGATGCTGGTGGAGTCTACGATGCCCCGGGTCGGCCACCGGACGGCGATGTTTCAACCAGGCAGTTTTCGAGGCCGTCTACATCGATGCCGACGGGATGGTTGAGGCTCGATTGTTACAGCCCTTCAAGAGCATGCTGGACGAAGACTTGTTGGCGAGACTTGAGTGGGAATGTGCGAACTCCGGCCCCCCTTAGTAGGGATTAGGGTTCGAACATGCCCGAAGTGGTGGAGTATCGGGGAGTCGAACCCCGGACCTCGGCAATGCGAATGCCGCGCTCTAGCCAACTGAGCTAATACCCCTCGAGCCAATATCTACTTTCGGTTCTTATTGTTAAGAATAGCATATATAATTTTGGTGGAGAGCTTAAAATGCCGCAACTTAAATTAGTTCATAAAATTGTTTTATCCTTTTTCATACTGTTGGTTTTAATATTTGCATCTGGGTTTGTTTATACATACCTAAACGATCGTGGGTCAGTCGGCGCAGCTGCTAAATCGACCGTGACTGCGCAGTTCCAGCCAATCAAACCGCCACCTAAACCAGGCCCCAATGCCTTAGTTGGTGTAGCCGTAGAAGGTTTTGACTCGCCTGTAGCACCGGGAGGCAACAGTTCAATCATTATTTCAACTGCCGGTGGAGCAGCTTGTACAATTTCGGTAACATATAACGGGGTAAAAAGCACCGACCCCGGCTTAGTCCCGAAAACGGCCGATGCTTATGGAACTGTCAGCTGGTCATGGCACATACCCCAAAATACACCACCGGGTAATTGGCCAGTGGACATTACCTGTAGGTTGGGTAAGCATTGGGCAGTCTATGATGCTCAACTGACGGTAACCAATTAGTTAAAAGGATTTTCGTAGTAAAAGGAATAAGTTATTATCTTAAGGCATGGCAAGAGAACGCTTGTTTAAGCTTTTTAACAGTTACGGGGGCCGAATTATACTGGCAATCATAACTGCAGCTTTAGTAATCGCCATTCTAGTGTTAGTTACCACTAAACCGACTAGCCCGGTACCAAAAAACATAGCTAACGCAGTCGCGTATCCGATCTATTACCCCGTTCAGGCACAGCTGCCGAAAGGATACCGCCTCGATACCAGCTCGTTTGAATCCGGCGGACCCGGAGTGGTCATTTTTACTATCACTTATGGAAAAAATAACATTATCGTATTTACGGAGCAGCCGATGCCCTCACATACCGTTATTGCCAAATATGCCTCTTCCTATATTCCGCTGCACTCAAGCCTCACAACCGCTTTAGGACAAGCTCTTTACGGAGCATATAACGATGGAGGCACCATAAAGTCAGTGATCAGTTTGCCGATCAATCACGGGCCTTGGCTAATTGCTACTGCGCCTTCGACTATTAACCAGGCAGTCTTTTTAAAGATCCTATCTGCAATGACTCAAAATTATTAAGTTAGTAGCCGTTAACGATCATTTGGGTAAGGGTAGCAGTGTTTGAGGTGCTGGCAGCTCCCCAGATCGGAAAAAGATAGAGGTTATTTGCAGCATTGGTCGCAACCGTAGTAGTCGACGTTGAAGCAATCGGCAGCAGAAGCAAACTTGAGCTGTTAGATGCAGTATTTTGGATAGATAATGTTCCTTCGGCTTCCATGCTTGAGGTAGAAAAGCAAATTATGTCATAATTAATCTGGAAATAATAATTACTGGCAGAGGCGGTACTCAATGAAGGCGTAAGACTACCTACTTGTGTGTCGCTAGAAGCAGAAGTCGCACTTGAGCCATAGTAAATGCCGAACTGAAGCGTTGTAGCCGTTGATGCGCTGCTGTAGTAGCCGGCGTCGGTAATCTTAATCACCCGTCCGGTTTGGCAATAATCAGCCGGCACGGCAGCCGCTGTTGAAAAAGCGGCGCAATTATTTGTGCAATCACTGTTGGCGGCAGAGGCTGAAACATTAGAATAGAGTAATCCGGTACACGTTTGCCAGGCACCGGCAACACCGCAGCGGAAAGTATTGGTAGTCGCGTTATAGTACATCGCTCCGTTAACTTCAGTCGGATCATTTGACGTACCTGTCTCATTGTCTAAGACTAACAGTGAGGGTGTATTCTCGCCGCTGGCTCCGGCACCAATATTCACTGCTAAGGAGCTGGTGTTGACAGACAACACGTTAGCACCAAGCGGTGTTTGCACCTGAAACGCAGCAGCCGATGCAAGCGAAGGCTTAGTTAGCAAATTGCCGCTGTAGCCAATACTGTCTACTAGATTGCTGTTAGCGTCCAGTGCATCAAATATGTCTCCGGTTCCGCCTCCAGCGGCCTGAAGCACTCCGGCAACCGAACCGTTAGTGGCGGCCTGGACATTAAAGTTAGCCGTCTGCGTCACCGTAGAGTTGGCGATCACTGACGAACTTGAATAAGCAGCAATCAAGGCACCGATGGTCAGCGATGCATCTGATCCTGATTGGGTTGCTGTCGGCTGAACAGTTGAACTAACAGCTTTATTATATGTCACCATATGAGATGTTAAGCTGGTAGTTGCATAAGTAAACCCGCTGGTTGTGCCGGCCGTCATGGTTGAGCCGGCACTAGCATAACCTACATAAAGGTCCTTGCTGCTTTGGGGAGTTAAACTCGGGTAAGTTACAGTTGTGGAAGCTGAGTTATATAAAGTACCACTTGAGTCTATGACCCATGATCCGGTAGTGTTGCCAGTCGTAAATTCCATCGCCACTAATTCGTTGGGGTTACCGGTAGAGCTCGCAAAGGTAACGTTAATTGTACTAGAGCCAGTCGAGGTAACAACGCCCTTCCACATTTCAATTGTAGTTGTACCTGAACCAGAACCCGATGAGGTACCGGTAACTTTTGTCCAATCGGTTACACCGCCGCCGCTAACAGAACTAATCGTCGCTCCTCCGTTAGCCGGGTTGGAAAACAGTACCATGAGATCATTTAAGTTGCTCGGATCAACCGTTAGGGAGGTGACTCCTTTACCGCTAACGTCCCACATATTTACGTAATTTATAGCAATACTAGTTACCTGGTTAGCACACGAAGAAAAAGTCAGCTGATTAGCATTATTCGGACTTGTCGCCAGACACTCGCCCGGAGCCGGGGTGGTGGTTGGAAGAACCATAGTATAGTTTGAACCGACCGCCGTCGGCGCCGCAAGCGTAATAGAATTATTATTGCCGCTATCATTAAAGACCAGTTGACCGTTCACAGCACTCGACGTACCGAGAGTCAAACCCGTACTCGAATTGATTGCTACTATGTTGTTGCCGCTAGCATTGCGGGCATCGAAAATATCCGCCGTACCACTGCTCGCAGCCTGGAGAACTCCGGCAATACTGCCACTGGTCGCAGCCTGAACGTTAAAATTGGCTTCTTGAGTTGAAGTCGAGTTAACAATGACTGATGTACCGGTGTACCCGGCTATATCGGCAGCAATGGCAATATAATAACCGGACGAACTCTGGGTAGCGGTTGGAAACGTAGGAGTACCTCCGGTCACTGACGTATCATAAGCTAATTCGTCACCGGCTGTAGTAGCAACATAGGTATAACCGGTTGTTGTACCCGCACTCATACTGTACTGCGCCCAGCCGTAACCGGTATATAATTCGCTCGAATTTGTAGGAGTAAGACTCGGGTAATCGACAGTCGTAGAGGTGGTAGTGTTATAGTTCACCCCGCTATTATCTATAGCCCAGGTGCTGTTAGCGCTGTGCATTGTAAACTCTTCAACCACAATCTCATTCGTGCCAGGACTGGCTGAATAGGTTACGCTGATACTCGATGCCCCGACCGTAGAAACCACACCTCGCCACATCTCAATCTCTCCGCCGTTTGTACCGTTAGAGCCGCTCGTTACTTTAGTCCAGGTATTGACTCCGCCCCCGCTTACCGAACTGACCGTAACATCATTAGTTGCATGCGAGTAGAAAATCAGTAGATCTCCCACGTTAACTGGAGATATAGACAGAGAGGTTACGTCACTACCGGAGGTATTCCACTCGTTTACATAGGTGATTGAACCGGCGGAAACCTGAGTCGCACAAGAAGTAAAGATCAGCTGGTTAGCGTTACTGGGACTGGTACCTAAGCATAAACCGGCAGTCGGAGTATTAGACGGCAGGGTTAGAGTGTAGCTTGCTGCAATCGCTGAAGGCGAGGCTAAAGATATTGAATTAGTATCGCTCGCATCATAAAAGCTTAAATCACCCGCAACCGAGTTAGATGATCCTAAAGCCACCGTATCACTAGATGGGTTTACGCCCAAGATATTTTTGCCGCCGGTATTCTGAACCTGGAAAGTCGTCCCTGAAGTCGCTGATGACTGAAAAGTCGCAACACCACTGTCTCCAACACTTGCCACATTGACGCCGTTTGTATTTCTCAGATCGAGGATATCGGCGGTGCCGCTAGATGCCGCTTGAAGTATACCGGCCACCGAACCGCCGGTCGCCGCTTGAACGTAAAAATTGGCTTGCTGAACTGAAGTTGAGTTATTTATGGCGGTCGAGGTGACAAATGCCGTCAGAATAGCCGAGACAACATTTGATTCACCGGAACTCGACTGATTAGCTGTCGGCTGGTAGGCCGTATTTGCATTAGTTGACGAGTTATAGGTAATAATGTTGTGTTGAGTACTCGTAACAATGTAGTTAAAACCGGGGGTGCTTCCGGCAGAAGATGGCGGATACTCAACCTGACCATAACCGAAATACAGTTCATCGCTGTTAATCGAGTTTAGGCTGGGAAACGTTACAACTGTTGATGCAGAGTTAATTTGCGCACCGGTGCTATCTAGCCCCCAGGTCGTCGAAGCATTGATGCCGGCAGCCGTAAATTCCGTAGCCGTAACCTCTTCGCTCCCGGGAGCTGCCGAATAAGTCACCGTGATAGTCGAGCTGCCAGTGGCAGTTACAGTACCGATCCACATTTCAACGCGATTAACCGTTCCGTTACCATTGTTGACCACCGCTTTGGTCCAGTTACTAACCCCGCCCCCGCTAATGGCAGTGACCGTTACACCGCTAGTCGGGATTTGAGTAGTCAAAACAATTTCGTTGCCGATAGCCGAAGGATCGATAGTTAGCGTATTAGTTGCGTTGGCATCCCATTCTTGGACCTCAGTTATACTGGCATTGGTATTAGAGCAGCTTGCAAATACCAGTTGCGATGCCGCAGAGTTACTGGTTTCAATACATAGCCCTGGATTTGGCGCCGAACTCGGTAGAGTTAAGCTATAATTTGCGTTTGCAGCGGTACTATTTAGACTAATAGCGTTTGATCCGCTACTGTTTTTAAACTCCAGTGTCCCGTTTAGCTTGCCGGCCTGGCCCAAAATAGCCTGATTACCACTAGTATCAACGGCAAATACACGGTTAGCTGAATTATTTTGAATCTCCAGTGCCGTAGACGAATTGGTGGTGGTCTGAAATAGAACGCCCGGTGCAGTTGAGCTCCCGTTAATGGTTGCACCGATACCCTTGGCATTAAAACTTAAGGAGGCTAGAGCGTTATTCCCAATAATCACATTGGCGGCATATTGAGTCCCAATGTCGATATTGCCGCCCGACCCCGTACCATTAGGCGCTCCAGCGTCGATTATTACGCCGCCGCCGTTGCCGTCTGTTCCCCCCCCAGCCCCTCCCTGCAAGGTCAAATTTCCGCCGCTTAACGCCGTCGTTCCACTGCCGCCTGCTCCGGCACTAACGCTCAAAGCTACGCCAGCAGTGGAAGCAGGAGCAAGATTAACTGAAATACTGTGGGCAGTAGTATTGTTCCCAAAACTGACATCACCGGAATTAGAGATAACAAACGCATCAGTGCCGGATGCCTGAAGTTCCAGCAAATTACCGGTACCGGTCTTGTTTATAAAGATACTTGGGTTCAAGGAGGCATCAGTTTGCACTCCCTGCCCTAACTGGACAAACTGCGTACTAGATAGTCCGCCTAGCTGCCCAGAATTAAGCGCATATGGACTGGCGGTCAGCGGTTGCATCGGCAGCATTTCACCGTCAGGGCTACAGCTAGTAAAAGTGCTACAAGTCGTAGAAGTGCCAGCGATGTTCATCGACAACCAAAGTACACTTTGATTCCAATCGATGCTCGTACCAAACGGATTAATCGATCCTAAATCAACCGAGAAGAAACCATTTACTACCTTAACGCCTTGGTTATTATAATTGAGGTAGTCCTCTGTCCATAGTAAGGTTCCGGCGGGAGAGCCGGTTGTGTCACCGGCGCTTTGCCCATCGCCGTTTTCATAAATCTTAAACTCTATATTGTAATAACCGTCCGGAACGAGAGCACCTTGAGCGTTAAGAAGGCGCCCCTGAAACTCAATTGTCTGGTTAATCCCTGTGGCAGCTTGTGTATGGCCGACAAATACAAACAGCACTAGTAGCAATACACCTAAAAAGGCTCCCTTGAGTGCCAGCGTTTGTGTTTTCGCCTTTCCAAAACTCATTTGTATCAGCTGTTTTAGCTTTATTTATGCCTGTTTAATTTAAATGGTCGGCGCTTATCTCCCCTACCCATATACTTACCGTATTAACTATAAGCGTTTTAGCTCAAAATTCAACTATCAACTAATGCGACGGGTGGGCCACCGGACCAAGGGTCGGCGCGGGCTTTAAGGCGTTATTAAGAACGTGTTTTTCGCGTCTTTCACCCAACCAAAAGCTAACAACCATGGTAACTGCACTAACGTACAGCGGCCACAGCACGAGTAGCTTATTAGATTTAGTCGCCGAGGTGTTGCTAGCAGAGCCGGCACTTGCAGGTTGGCCGTTGACGATGGCGGCAACATCTAAAAAAGCCACGTGCTGCTGGCTATCGCTCGCCTGGATCGATATCTTATAAATTCCAGCTTTAGTATATATATGAGAGGCATTGACCGTTGTGTTGCTGCTAGCTGGCAGCACCTCATTTGAGTTATCGCCCCAATTGACATTTACGGCAAAGGGCGCAACTCCTCCTAGAATATTAATTGGAACATTTAATTGTTGCCCCGGAAATGTCCCTCTATAAACTGCACTGGTTTGCAAAATTAACTGAGTTGCGGTGAAGTTGACGTTCAGCAGCGAAGACTCCGGCGGTACCTGCACGTTATAGGTTACAGTTACTGTCTTGGAGCTCGGACCGGCTTGGTTGAGGGCATCATAATCGATTGCTGTAAGCGCATTATTACCATAGAGCAAATCGATTTGCACACTAAAGGTCCCGTTGCTATTGCACGGTGTTGATCCGGCAAAAATGTTATTTTTAAAAATCTCAACTATTGTACCACCGGGACAAGTACCGCTTACCGTAACCGGGGTTGTTTGAAAAACCTGCTGGTTAGACGGGTAAGTAATGCTCGCGGCTGTTGTCGGCGGATTCTCCGGCATAACTCCGGTTAAACTAACTGATGATGCTTGGGGCAAAGGGCTAGCTCCGGCATAAGCGGATACTGTAAAACCAGCTAGCAGCGCTCCGGCAATCAACAGCAATGCCATTAAAGGTCCATATGAGGTATGTTCATGTGGCCGCAGTCTTCCGCTATGTCCACGGCCCTTTAGACTAACTAACGCCGGCATATTAAACTTTTTGTTTTTTAGTTTTGTTTTTATTTTTTCTTGGATTTTTGGGCTTTGTCTAGTATGTGTTGATTATACCGCTTAAGCCCGGACCTGATCAAGAAGAAGCCACCAATCAAAACGATGAGCCAGATGATTATTAGTTCGACAGGTATGACCAAAAACGTTAACCGGCCAGTTAGCGTTTGCGCCGGAGAACCATATTTAACGCTGAAGGTGGCACTATAGCGACCAAAAAAACGTTTATTACCGACATTGACCTTGCTGATCTCCTGAGTAAACTTACGCATCGTGCCCGGTAAAACATTGCCCCGGGTATTATTGATATACATCTGCAAAACTGTATGGCCGAACATATCTTTGACAGTCAGCATGCCTGTAGGTATAACGTGTTCGTTACCTACATTTTTAAAGACCTCGCTAAACACAAACGGATCATTTTGGAAAAAACCGTTGCTACCTACACCATTATGACTAACACTAAACTGATAAGTTTGCAATTTTTCGACAATATGTCCATTTACCGTAAGTAAGAATAGAGCGCCAAGGCTGGCAGATAGCGATACCCCGCTGTGACCGGTTAGAGCAGCTGGTGTCCCGGTAAAACGAATAACCCCGTAATGGCCGCCTGGAGAAGCATTTTTGGGAATGTTGATATCAATATTTAGGGTCTTAGTCTCTTGGGATTTAAGTGCAAAATCTGCCAGCGGCGCAATATAACCCAAAATCGAATAAGGATCTTTGGCTTTGGAGTTAATCAATATGTCCGGTATTCCGGTTTCGCCTTTGGCTGTAAAATTGTCAATCTGATTACTAACGATTACCGAACCCTTTGAAATATTTTTAATTTCAATCTGAGCTGTGATAGTTTGTCCTGGGTTTCCGCTCAGCTCGATGAACGGCGGATCGATCTCCAGCGCCTGACCAATGTTCGTTGGTAAAATGGGCGGGCTTGCGGCGGCAAGCGTAACTTGCGGCAGCATAAGCTGCATTAGCAGTAGGCTGACACCTAAGATCAATAAGTTTCTAATTTTAATCATTACTAAAGTATTTAAAAAGTCGGCGTGCAAATGTATGTAAGCGTCGACGTGTACGTCCCTGGAGGCAAATCGCCCGGTACATTAACTATATATGATACCGTATAAATCTGCGCGTCGGTAGGCTTTGTTGGCGTACCGGTTGAGTAGCCACTATTAGCTACTGTGTTGCCGGAGTTAAATTGAAAATTATTAGCCGTGTTATAACCGGTCTCCGGATACGCAAAATAGTTAACGCCATCTGAAGCCGGGGTAACCGCCGTGCCGACAGCTGGTGTGGTGTTAACTTCTAAATTCAGCCCAAATTGCGACGTGCCAACTTGAGAAGTTGTCGCAGATGTAATAGGACTAACCTGGTTGGAACCATTGGTCGGCGGAGTACCGGTAATCGTAATCACGTAGCCATATGTACCATTAGTCGAAGCCGCCATTTGTGAGGTTGTATAAGCGGTGGACGATGGCGAAAACAGCATCGGGAAAGTAATGTTACCAGATGTAGCAGTTGAACAATTAGGAATACCGCTGGTTTCGCTAATTGTTGCGCCGGTACAAAAAATAAGCGATTCGGGCATGACACCGGTCAAGACGATCGGGTTAGCTGTAGAAGCCGCCACGTTACCTTCGTCAACCAGTGTGGTGCCGGGTGTAGCTTGTTGCCAAGTTGATATTGTTACAAAAAATGTTGTGTTAGCGGCTGTCGGGTTCACTACCCCGACCAGCTGTACGCTAAGAGCCGTATTAGCGGCCGGTGTATAAGCGGTAGAAGACGTTAAATAAGGCACGCCGTTAGTTGAATTATTCAACGTAAAGCCACTCAGTGCCGAAGACGTAGTGCCTAATGTCGCAGCCGTCGTAGTCAATCCAGTAGGCACACTGGTTGAGCATACATCTGATGTTGTCAGGCTGCTACAATAGGTGAATTCGATTGACTGAATCGCCGTAGCCGACGGTACTGTGAAGTTAAATAGATGATCAACCGTACCACCAGGATCAGATCCTCCTACCGGCGTGGTTGCGGAGGAGTCTGTTTGAAGGGTTAAGCTTCTGTTTGTTATTTGGGCCGCTAATGCTGTCGGTTGCATAAAGAGTGGGCTGATCGTTGCAGCTAGAAATCCTAATACTACCGCCAGGTACAGCCTCCCAAGGATCCGCCTCGGTTGCATAAACAGATACTAACACGTACATACAAACAATGTAAATACCGCTTATGTATTTTTTAGAACGTTGGGGTGCAGATATAGGTCAGAGTTGTGGTATACGTACCTGCAGGTGTCAAACCCTGTACGTTGACGATGTAAGTTGCCGTATATATCTGGGCGTCTGTCCCGACTGTCGTACCACTTGGGTAGCCACTCGTAGCTACAACCGTTGTGGTGTTAGCTGCAAAGGCATACTTATCGGCTGTAGCGTAACTCGATGCCGGCAGCGCAAAATAACTTGTACCGTCGGATGCCGGAGTAATGGCTGTCCCACAAGTGAGTGATGTTCCACAATTCGCATTAGTAGCAGTGGTATTGGCAACTAAGTTTAAGCCGAACTGGTCTTGTCCGTTAACCGGTGACGCAGCCGTTGCGCCAATTGCTGTAATGGCACTACTACCACTCGTCATGGTTGGGCCAAGTATTGTTATTTGGTAGCCATTTAGAGCATTGGTTGAAGCGGCCATTTGCGAGGTAGCAACTGACGTGTAGTTCGGCGAGAAGACCGTTTGAAAATTAACAGTACCGGATGTCGCAGTAGAACAACTGGGTACGCCGCTAGTTTCACTAACCGTGGCCCCGGTACAAAATATCAGCGATTCGGGCATGACTCCATTTAGATCAATCGGGTTGGCCGTCGAGGCGGCAACGTTGCCTTCGTCAACTAAAGTCGTACCGGGCGTTGCTTGTTGCCAAGTTGAGATTGTCACGTAAAAGGTGGTGTTAGTGGCACTAGGGTTGACGACTCCGACAAATTGAACACTTAACGCCGTATTCGCCGCTGGCGTATATGCGGTAGAGGATGTTAAATACAATGTTCCGTTAGTAGAATTGTTTAGAGTAAACCCGCTTAAAGCCGAGGATGTCGTACCGAGTGTTGCTGAAGTAGTCGTGAGCCCAGCCGGCAAGCTAGATGAGCAGACATCAGTTGAGGTAAGACTGGCGCAATATTGAAACTCAATTGATTGAATAGCGGTACTGGTCGGGAGCGTAAATGCAAATAAATGATCAACTGTACCGCTCGGCGTCGAACCGCCGACCGGTGTGGTGGCGGTAGAGTCGGTTTCAAGCGTTAAACTTCTGCTGGTTATCTCAGCGGCTTCCACCAAACGGCTCGGTAATATAACTGCTCCCAGTGCGGCAAACATCAACCCGGCAACGGCCAGATATACAAATCTCTTCAGCTTGATAAACATATTTTTTATTTTGTTTTTGGTTTTGTTTTAACTGTACAGCTAGTATCCTATCAGTAATAGTAAAGGTTTGTCAAGCCACTAATGCTTAATTTAGTAAGTTGCTACACAAAGCAAGTTTTGGGTTGATACATAAACCCCTCCAGGTGTCAGGTTGGCCACATCAACAATATAGCTAATGGTATAAACCGTTTCACCGGAACTTTTACTCGAATAGGCGATCTCATCACCGCTATCAAAGCGAAAACTATTGGCTGTATCGTAGTTAGGTTCAACCGTGCCGAAGCCGAATTGGCCATAGTTAGGATTTGCCCCAAAGGCAGTTGGTACACTATTGGCAACAAGGTTCATGCCAAACTGATCAACACCGGTCTGCGGCGAAGCGTTGGACGACAACGGTGCAATTGTTGTCCCCTCCCCGTTACTGGGGGGATTGCCGTAAATCAACACCGCATAGCCATAGCTAGTATAGTCAATTACCTCAAACTGCGAGGTCGCCGTGGCCGTAGCGGTCGGAGAAAAGGTGCCGAAGCTTGGACTGGCGCCAATTATACCAAAAGATAAGGCTGGAGCTCCGGTCGTTAGGTGTCCGGCTTCAACTTGATAACTAGTGCCGGTTGAAGTGCCAACGCCAATGACAGCACCAGATTGCTGAGCTTGATAATTAGTCGATGCGCTATTAACCAAGCCGGTTCCACCGAGTGAAGTTTCGATTAACTGATAATGCGGCGATGAGCTTGCATAACTTGACACAAAGCCAAATGTCATTAACGCCCAGGCCAAAGAAAACCCAAAATAAATTGCCAGCTGCTGTCGCCTTCCCAAAACGGTCATGTTTTTATATTATATAGCTAGATTAAGTCTAACAGAAAAAGGGACAAAATAGGTGGCGAACAACCCCATAAGGGACAAAGACAGGCCGCAGGACATCTCGACCGACGGTGAAGCACTCAAGCCGCGAGAAGAAGATGAGAAAGTTAAGATCGTAACTAAAGATGAGCTTATCACCCGTAAACCGATTAGTGAATCCGAGATTAAAAAGCGGCTACTGACTTTTCGTCCGAGCCATAAGGCTATGTTTGTCGGGCTGGGAGTTGTGATCATAATTTTAGGGATAAACGCTGCCGTTTTGGGTTATCTGCTTAATCAGGAGAGCGCCAATCAGAAGGCGATTGATGCCAAGGGGGTTTCAATTAGTCCGTCCACGTTATCGAAGCTCGGTGTTAATGACTCCTCTATCGGCAATACCAACGAAAAGTTGATCGTGGATCCATCGGCTCAGTTCAATTCACAGTTAACGGTTGCGGGAAATGTGAGTATCGGGGGCCAACTGCATCTTAACTCCACCTTAAACGCTACTAACGCTAACTTCAGCCAGCTTCAAGCCGGCAGCTCAAGTGTTAATTCAATTAATATCAACGGCGCCGCCACCGCTTCAACCCTCGGAGTTAAGAGTAATTTTGAAGTTGGTGGAACCGCTACTTTCCAAAACGCCGTGATAATTGCCGGCCTATTAAGCGTCAATGCTAGCGCCGCTGTATCGAGCAACCTCTCGGTAGGTGGCGAACTTAGCGCCAGCAACATTGCTGTCGGTAACATTGTCGCTTCAGGTTCAATTGAAGTTGAATCTCACATTATAACAGCTGGCGCCCCTCCTTCAGTTAGCCGGGGAGCGGCACTCGGAAGCTACGGCACAGTTAGTGTATCTGGAAACGATATCGCCGGAACGATCGCTTTAGGAGTAGGCGCCGGGGCACCGTCCGAAGGCGGCGTAGCCGCATATGTAGTTTTTCATTCAGCCTATTCTTCACCGCCTGTGATTGTAATCACTCCACTTGGTAGCTATGCGCCTTTTTTTATTGGCAGCACGGGCACTGGTAGCTTCACCATTAATAGCCCTAGCGGCCTGATCGCGGGCGGTTACCAGATTAACTATATGGTTGAACAGTAGTTTTACCTAGATATTTAAGAAAAGTAGTACTTCGTCATCCTTGGCGCAAACAATACCGTTACTCACATTAATATTGATGTCTTCTTTATCTGTACCGATAACAATGTCACTATCCGGATTAATAACCGAAAAGAAGTCGGCATGACCCGGCAAAATGTCAAAGCGTCCGACTTTATTAGTGGCGGATACGGAGAGAGCCTCTCCGGCAAAATACAGCTCAAACGGCGCTCTTGCCTGAACTTTTAACAAAGTAGCATTATTCATTCCTTATGTCCTCCAGGATGAGCGGCAGCCCCGTTGCGAGTCGATTGCATAGTCTCTCTGGAGGCAGTTGAAGCCGCATGACTCGCTGCTGTTGGGCCTAATATTTCTTCTACGCCTGACAGAGTTTGCTCCCGCGTAAAGTATTCGCCTGGTTTTCCGGTTAAATGCTCACTCACGGCAAAGCTTTGACTGAAAAACGTTACCAGCTTCTTGGCGTTTTGGTAGTCCTGCCGATCGAGAGGTGAAAGTTCATTCTCCCCGATAATAGCAATAATGTTCTTTAAAGATTCGTATTTCTGCATGATTGCCTGGACTTTAGTAACTAGATCATAGTGCCGCTGCCCGACAATTTGCGGTGTTAGCAGAGAAGAAGTAGTTTTTAGTAAATCAACTGCCGGGCGGATACCTTGCTCAGCGATCGACCTATCGAGTACCAGTACCGAGTCCAGCTGCTGCTGAATCGACTGCACAGCTGGGTCAGACAAGTCATCGGCCGGGACATAAATAGCCTGAACAGATGTAATGGAGCCTTTATCTGTAGAGCTTAGACGGTCTTGCAGGCGGCGCAGTTCAGAAAACACATTGGGAGAATAGCCGCCTTCAGACGGGATTAGGCCAAAATTAGTAGAAATCTCAGTCATCGCCTGGATGTGGCGGTAGATGTTATCGACGAAGAAAAGAATATCTTTACCCTCTTCGTCCCGAAAATACTCAGCTGCCGTTGCCGCAGCTGGCCCAACTTTACTTCTAATGGCCGGCGTCGCGTCCATTTGGCCAAAAAACATAACAGTATTTTTTAGCACGTCGGTTTCTTTTAAGGTTTGGTACAGCTCATTACCTTCGCGGATACGCTCACCCACACCGCAATAAATTGATAAACCTTTTGCGTTCCTGGTCACATTATGTATCAGTTCCATGGTTAAAACTGTCTTGCCGACACCGGCGCCGCCAATAATACCGATCTTGCGCCCCTTCACAAAAGGCGTCAGAAAGTCTATGACTTTTAAACCGGTTTCCAGTAGTTCAACCTGTTGTGTTTTATGATAAGACTTTATCCCTTTTGGTTCACTAACGGGCCGGCGGCTGTTTTTAATATCTGGACCATTATCTAAAGGCTGCCCAAGAGCATTAAAAACCCGGCCCAAGGTCTTCGGTCCGACCGGCACCGAAACTTTCTGTTTGGTCCTTGCTACATTCATGCCACAGCTTAGTTCACTCGAATTATTAATATTCATGCAAATGGCAGAATTGGCGCGGAAATAGCTGACTTCCAGAAAAATATCATCCAAGCCTTCGATGCTTAATAGTTCGTCCTCGTCCGGTTTAGCCGCTATAACTTCAACCTCTACCATCAAACCCTTTAGGGCCGCGATCCTGCCGACAAAATTCGGGTCGTTATTTGACATACGAATTTACCCTTCGTTTACGTTTTAAAGAAATGATAACTTCGCGCATCCGGCGATCGTTTTCCGAGCGCTTCGCCCGGTGGTATTCCATGTTGTAAAGCCGCACAAGCTCAGTAGCTCGGTCTTTTGAGACGCTCATAGCATTAAAACGGCTGGCTTCCTGGGCTAATCCGGACTCCAAAATGACCTGCGAAAAAGCTAAACTCATCATAGCGGTTTCCATAATCCCGGCAATCTCTTCAAGCGAAGGTTCAAAAATAGTATCTTTTTCACTGATAATATCCTCGCTATCGCTCGCCTCTTCGCTCATCGCCTGGATGGTTTGGATTAAATCAATGGTCTTAATCCCCTGCACTCCTAAACTCACATATTCCTCATAGTAAACCTTGGCTTGGTGGTAAGGCTGGATGGCGGTAATTACCGGGCTAACATCAATATAGCGGTCACTTTCCGGCACCCGAAAGTAGCGTTTATAGGTAATCCCGCGCTGGAGTAGCTGTTGAGCACCGTGGCTACCCAGCACAATAATATCGGTAGTTTTAGGATTGTAATCACTGAGTACGGTCTCGACCAGGCGCTGGTCAATATCTCCAGATAGGCCAGCCTCAGCCGATATCATCACAAAGACATTACGCCCGTTATCTACTGTCTGCCGCCCGGTTAAGCGCGAATCCGGGTCAAACCTGATCTGGCTGTATTTGCCCCAAAGTAGGTTGAAGAATTCTTTACTCATTTCGACTTTAGACTTAACTTTAGCGATCTGCGTAGTAGCTAAAGATTCAAACACTCCGGTCAAATCTCTAACTGTTGTGATCTCTTCAGTATCTTTTTGAATGGCATTAGGCCGTCGCATTTTTTGCCTCTTCTGGTTTTTCTTCACTCGAATTGGCATCAGCCTGCTCTGATGGCGGTTTAGTTTCTTCCCCGGCAATAGCAAATGAGTGCCGCTTAAGTAATTCGGCCTCCAGCTTGTCAAAATCTTCTTCAGTTTTTACTTTAGGTGCAGCTTCCTTAGAGGCTTTTTTTAAAGCGTCAATGTCGATTTCTACCTGTGCATCACCTAGTAATACTGTCTCTAGCACCAACTGCTGTTCGGTCAAGCTGTATAGTTCCTCCGGCATTTGGTGGAGCACTGCATAAATTTGCTGACCAAGCTTGAGATCCGTCGCAGCTTCTTTTGACAGGTTAGAACCAAAATGCGCAAATTCTTCTGCCTGGTGGTAGGCGGCAACTTTTTGGAATAAGGTCCCGCTTAAACGTTTCTGTCTGATCGTTTGCGCTTGGCCGCCAACCCGTGAAACGCTTAAACCGGCATGAACGGCCGGACGAATACCGGCTCTAAAGGCATTCAAATCAAAGATAATCTGACCGTCAGTAATCGACATAATGGAAGTCGAAAGATAGGCGGTAATATCGTTATTGGGAGTTACGACCACCGGTAAGGCAGTGAGTGTTTTGCCGCCATCGAGTAGTTTTCCGGCACGCTCAAGCAGCGAGCTATGGGCATAAAAGATATCTCCAGGGTAACTATCCCTTCCGGGATCAACTTCCTGGATAAGCGACAATTGCCGGTATGCCTCAGCATGGCTGGATAAATCGTCATAGATAATAACAACGTCATGACCCTGGTGCCATAGTTCCTCTGCCATAGCGCACGCTGCATAGGGCGCCAGGTAAGACAAAGTCAAAGAATCAAAGATATCTGCAATGACGACTATGGTATGTTGTATCGCACCGCTGCTATTTAGGCCGTTTAAAAGCGCTTCAATGTCGACTTTACGCTTACCAACCATAGCGTAAACCACAATCCTGTCAGTGCCGGCCTGATTAGCCGCGAGCTGACTTAGAAAGGTACTTTTACCGGATTTCGAGTCGCCTAAAATTGCGATCCTCTGTCCCAGCACAATCGGAAAGAACATATCAACAGCCGGTACACCGCTTGGCAGTTGCGCATTAAGCATACTACGGGCCATGATCCCAGGAGCCGGGTTAAAAACACCTGAAAGCTTTTTAGCTTTTAACGGTCCCTTGCTGTCAATTGGATTACCCATTGGCGTAACCACCCGCCCGATCAGTTCTTTGCCAACCGGTACTTGCAGCAAATCATTCTCGACAACTGCTAAAGTACCCGGTAAGATATGCTCCGAATCGATATTGAATAAAATCACTCGATCGCCGTAAGCCTCACGCACCAGACCGCGCTGTCCGTCACTGAACAGAACCATCGCTCCTAACCGCACGCCTTCTAAGCCTTTAACTTCAACTATAAAACTGTTAGTTGAAACGACTTCACCGGTTAAATTATTGGCCTCTACTAATTTAGTGAATTTCTGATTGTCAAACACGCGATATCACCTCTTTAAATTTATCGCCGTTAGCCTGCAAATCGCGGCGTAAGGACCAATCATAAATATGGCTTCCGGCAATTATTACCATGCCGCCTAAAATCCCGCTATCGTAACGATAGTCAATCAATAGATTCTTAGCTACATTGTTCCGCATCCAGTCGGTTAAACGCCGTTTTAGACTATTGGGTGCCGGGGCGGCCAAAACCACCCTGATTTTAACGGCTTGGGCAAACATCCGCTCGAGTTCAACTAAAGCCTGTTCGATCGTTTCATTGATGATTGGTTTCGAACCGCTACGGAACTGGTTGAGCATTGCCGCAGCTGGGGAGGACAGTTCAGGCAGCGGCTGGCGGCCGGGGTGGTGACTGACTGCAGCTTTAATCTGTGCCTGACGGAAGGCTGACTTATATGACTTGATTTCTTCAATCACCGCCCGCAAATCCTCGCTCGAGCTAATCGATCCATCAAGCTTTAGCTGATTCATGTCCCACCACCGCATCTTTAAACTCACTCTTATGCTCATCAAGTAATTTGATCAGATAGTCAGCTTGTGCACCAAGATCGACTTCGTGTTGCATGGCTTCGTTTAAGAAAGACAGAACCGCATCGGCTAGCTGATTGTCAATCAGGGATACTAACCGCTGACGTTCTTGTTCAGTCTGGGCATCCAGTTTGGCTTTTAATTCCTTTTGATATGTTTCGGTTTGGGTGCTAGCAGATGTCAGTTCGTTTGCCGCTGTTTGCTGATAGTCCTTAAATAACTTTTCGAACCCTTCAAGCTCTTTGGTAATAATATCCGCTGCTAGATTTTTAATCGTAGTATTAATTTTTTCGGCCGTCACGGCTAGCTCACGACTGAGATCAACTGCAGCTTGGTCTAAAATGTGCTGGTAGTTCTGCTGTGATTCAAGCAGCAGTTTATCGCGAACTTCTTTGCTCAGGTTGACTTCTTTGGCAGCCGTTGTCAGATGCTTAGTAGACGGCTGCGGTTTAAAGTGAGCTCGCGCATGATAAAAAGCCACTGCTGCCGCAACCCCGATGATAAATACATCAATGTAGAGAAAAATTTCAAATACGATGTTCATTTTGCCCGCCCCCTTAGCTTAACCTCGTTAATATCATGAAAATAACAAACAGCGCAACAGCAACTATGGCTACCACGAGCGCTGACATCTGCATAACATTGCGATAAATGGCAGATTGAGCCATTGGGTTGCGACCAACCGAAATAATGCTGCCATGGATCATCGAATAAACAATAGCCACTACCACAATCAGGGTCACAAAGAAAATAACCGCACTTAAGATTATTGGCAAAGTCTTGACCGTCTTGCCGGCAATCGCATTAGCCAGGTTTTGAATCGCACTTGGAACCAGGGTTTTTGGCGGTTGTTTGGTGTAAAAACCAACGCTCACCAATACCGCCACATCGCCAATTTCGACGGTCTGTTTACCGCTACTCGTTGCGATAGTCTGCTTTTGGGCGGTGGTATTTGGAAAATTACCCTGGGCGGTTCCAATAACTTCGGCGTTATCAGTTACCAGCATACCTACACCGCTGATAGGAGAAGCAGTGATTTCGTCACCAGTTTTGATTGTACCGTTTAAATTGGAAACCAATACTTGGTTAATCCCACTGGTTGCCACTTGTACCTGGTTAATCCCGCTTGTCAGCGACACTTCGGCATTATTGCTGGCGATCACTACGCCTATTAACGAACGGGCATTAGTTAAATTGGCGCTTGTCACACTGATTTGCGAGCCAGGCACCGCACTGACGATGGACCCGATACTTAGATTCTGTGTTGTATCAAAACCTTGAGTAATTAACGGAGCGGCTGTAACTAAAGCGCCAAACAACCCAATTGATGCCATGGTTAATAACAGCAGACTCAGTAATTTGGCAAAGGTGTTAGTTTTTCGCCGGAAGTGCTGCATAAGCTTGTCTTTGATTTTTGTCTCTTTAGATAATCAGATCTTAGACTATTATATCAAAGCTCTTATGCTAATAACAGGGGTAATTAAACTTAAGTGGTGCGCGGGGCGGGAATTGAACCCGCACGCCCTACTAGGGCAACAGATTTTAAGTCTGTCTCGGCTACCAATTACGACACCCGCGCTTAGATTGTGGAGGTGCCGACCAGAATCGAACTGGCATAAAAGGTTTTGCAGACCTCTGCGTCACCACTCCGCCACGGCACCAATTATATTCCCTAAAGTATAGCTTAATTTAACCTTATACATCCAGAGAGACGTCGTCACATGATAAAATACTTCCGTCATGGAACGACCCGTTACTCCGTTTATTATTGCTGTTGCCGCTTTTTTGGTAGTGATTTTTGGCGGGGTTGCTATCTTTGGAGCTTTAAGTGGCGGTTCCTCGCCGGCGATCAGCACCCAATCCACACCGACCAGCTCTACAAATGTTAGCATTCTAAAGCCTGCGACCGTACCGCCGAAAGCTGGTGAATGTAGTGTAAGTTTAACATATGCATCCAACGGCAACCCTTCACCGATAACCTGCGCCGGCAACGAAATCAATGTGCAGGCCTGGAACGCACTCGCCGCACTTGAGCCGACCGTTATGAAGCTAGGCTATAACCCCACAGCCGCCCGGGTAGAACAAGCAATTTGTTTTGACGGCAACGATGCCAATGTCGATTCCTCGCCAATTATTAGTGCGCCGCTGGAATCCTCGATTTACACGCTGGCGTCGTTATACTACGGCTGGCATTTTAATATCAATCCGACTGCACTTTTAAGCAGCGGTTGTTAATAGCGCAGCACAGCAAGTATTCCAGCACCTTTTACCGGCATCTGATTGGTCTTAAGTAGCACTATTTTACCCCTCGAGCTCCAGACTTTTAAGGCTACTCTGTTAACAATCTCCGCAGTTTCCTGGGGCGGAAAATTAATAACTTCTGCCGGGCGGCGATCCTCACGAACTGTATCGGCCGTCACACGGATGCCGGCTAATAATAGCTTATCTACCCGTCCCTGCTCGGCGGCAGTCATAATGTCAATCAAGTTGTTTGCAGTCAGTTCCGGCATACTGCCTCTAAGTTTTTTAAACTCATTAACTATGGAAGTATGCCGAGAAGCAACTACTTCCTGTTTGATCATCGCTATAGCCTGCAGGAAAAGTTCGCTCAAATTAGGGTTGCTCCAACTGCCCTCGATATGGTTTTTGATCACAGACGGATAGCGCGTTTGCTCTAGATACTCTGCAACTTCGCTCGCAATTCCGACTAATAATAGCGGCCGATCACGCTCTGTGTACTTTAAACATTTACGGTCAATCAAGCGCCAGAACCTTAATCGCTCATCTTGTGCAATATCTTTGTCGCCCCCACGCCCGTTATATCCGTTATGCCCGCGGGCTGAGTGTTGTTGCTCACTAATTCTATCCGGCTCATCAATCTGCAAAGCCTGCCGCAGCGATTGCGGCAAGCCGACATCTAAGCGACGCAGGCTATAGTAATCGCCGCCAAATAGGGCCGGCTCATGCTGGGATATAGCTAACACGTAGTAGCGGTTTTGTAAGTCACCTAATAAACCTAAAACCGGTGCTAAATGAAACATCTTATCTACTGCTAAATATTCCTTGGTATCTAACGGCAAATAAAACATCTGAAACAGATTGGGGCATGCGCAAATAAGCAGACCTTTGTCCTGGTGCTCCCAAAAAGGCAGACTTTCAATCAGTTGATCAAGTTGGGAGTTGAAGCCATCTGCAAATTTTTTACCCTCATCAAAGGTTCGGATTATTTTAACCGCCTCATTTTTAAGATTTTTTAGTCGCACTTCGTCCGCACTTATTTTAGGAGGCGAGGCGCGTCTGTGTGTTGGCAGATAAATGGTAACCGCCGGCGACTGCGGTGGATGCATGAGCAGTGATTTAACAGCATTCAGGCTTAATCTTTTAGGGTTCAAAAGCTTCTCCTTGAACTTTTTAGGTGCGCGTTTATATATTTAAGAGCTCTTTAGCTCAATTAGCCGTGATTTATCCCACTTCTTTGCCTTTTAGTGCACACTGCGCGCAGCTGCCGTGAATTTCAACTTGGTGACCGCTAATAACAAATCCGTGATCTTTACCAAGCTGCTTAATTGCTCCTTCTAATTGATCGGCTTTAATGTTAATAATCTGTCCGCACTGCGAACAGGATAAATGATGATGATGCGAGCTAAAGCTATCGCTTAGCTCGACTTTGTATTTAAATCCATTGCTGATCCGCTGCAGAATGCCGAGCTTTTCAAATAAAGTCACATTGCGATAAACACTTACCCGATCAACTGTTCCCGAAAGTTCACAGATGAGCTCATTCATCGATATGCCTTCTTGATCAACCAGTGCACCAAAAACTCGTTTTCTAGCTTGAGTCAGGCTAAAGCCATTGCTAGAGAGAACTTTGGCTAAACGCGAATAGTCCATGAACCAAGAGTAGCAAATTGATACAATATTGCAATTTAGTATTAAGCAAGCGCGCCCGCAAGGCGACGGTACAATACTGGCATTAACAAATTAAACACTTGGTAGGCAAGCGCCACAAGCAGAGTGACAGACAATGCTGCGCCAACCCAGTGCAGCGACAAAGCCAAGCCAACAAGCACCAGTCCCGCTCCACCAAGCGGTAAGCTACGCCGGCTAACCACATATCCAGTACCATAGGCAATAAGGAGTTCGAACCAACCCAAACTAACATGGAACAACTGCAAAGCCCCCCAAAGCGCAAATATTTCTCCAGTCCAATAAACTACCATTCCACCCATTAGCCAAAAAATTTCCTTTAGACTTTGCTGCCTTAACATGTCCAACATAATTTCCAGTAGTTTATGCGCTTTAGGAAAACGCACAATCCGTTTACGCAATAATACCGCCATGCCAAAAATAATTGATCCTGTCGGTACGCCTATGATCCAGGGTAATGACAACGGCGCCGGTACCGCGCCGTGAATATATGCATATATCGCAGCGATCATGACGGCGGGAGCCAAAGCAACATACTCCCATAATCCTAAGTAGTAGACGCGAGCTTTTTTGCCAATTTCACATTGGGTTACGACATCATAGTTAAAGCCACCGCGTGGGAGTGTTGGATGGAAACCGGCAAAACTATGCCGGGTGGCTTCTTTAAAGTTCAACTTGAAAATGTGCTTATACGGTATAACATACGCCCAATAGGCGATCGATTGCGCCCCTATAACCAGCAACAACCAGATTGCATCAGCGTCAAACATCCGGTCAAGTACTCTAGTTAGACCAACCAGCTCCGCAAACATGACAAACGAAACCAGCACGAGAGTTGCCGCCACCACTAAAAACAGGGGCTTGTTACTGATTGCCTGGAAAGCTTTATTCTTCATTGTTAATTCTAGTGTAATTAGAAAGCCTGAAACTTTCCTAGATTTTTAAGTAAATTAGGTAAGCGTAGACTGAATATCAGCAACGGCATGTTCTCGTTTAAATTGGACAGCAAAGACTTTGTCTTTCATTTTGTACTTACTTAGCCACCATAGTATTTATGCATTATAAAATCAAGGGCTAGAGAATTGATATGTTACTACCGGGCACCTCGGCGATATGGTGCTTATTAGTGCTAAGCTGCTTAAAATCTGCCGTTGGCGTATTTTTAGTGTTATTTAGAGAACTAGAGAAAGTACACCCGATTTCAGCATTGCCTGCTAAGCTGACTTGACTAGTGAAAGTTGCATCTATTTTAGAACTACAGGCAGATAAATTAAGTGCACCGTAATTGCCGCGCGCAGGGGCGGGCAAAAGCGGGCCGTTTCCAATAATGCTGATGGCGTTAGATACCACCGGCTGCGACGCACTAGAAGCTATCGACAGAGAACCTCCGCTCTCAACTGAGATACTGCCGCTGCCAAAAGCGCTGACATAACTATTCGGTGCGATTTGCGCCACGTCCATATTTACTACGTTGTTCGAACCGATCAATACTTTGCCGCTAAATGCTGCACTTGGACCACTAAAAGTCGATTCAGCCAAAGATGTTCCAGCCATGAAACTCAGCTCTCCACTGCCGACTAGGGTGTTAATGGTAACACCGCCGGCTACATTCAGCTGATGGCTGCCAAATTCTAGCGTCGAAAGGTCCAGCCCACTACTTTTAGGTAACATCGAAACTGTACTGTTGGCCATAAATATTATAGGTAACTCTAAGCTGGCTGCCGGAGAGTCGTTACTTGCCGTATCATAGATACCACCACTTAGATTCAGGGTATCACCTTTAAGAACATAGTTCAGGTTTGGGTTATTGCCGGTTATGGTGAGATTCTTAATCACTAGCCCGTTTATATTCATGTTATACGTAGCGTTTTCCTGTTTCCGTGCAACCGATTTACTAATATTTGAGATGTTAATTTCTATGTTTTGATTGTTATGAGGTAAACCTAGCGACCAGTTTTTGGGGTTGCTCCAATTTGTACTATTGCCTTGACCGGTCCAGACATCCGTATGCGTAATTGTAACAGCAACCTGACTTGAGCCAGTCTTATGAGTAGATTTATGCCGCCAGGAGTATAAAGACGCTCCGGCCACCACTAGCAGCGCAGCTAGTATATAAAGATAAACTAGCCAGTGAGAATGTTGCATGCGTGGATAGTCAGGAAACGTTTCAGCCGGGTGGTTTTCGTCTGGTACTTGGTTTGTTGCACTCAATCCATCTGTCATCTTGGGCGGTTGACTAGCGTTTTGGTTGTCTTGAGATACCGGTTCCTTCCTGCTCATTCGATCGTTCATGTTTAACTAAGCATAAATTCTATGCTGGCTGAATGCAATAATTTGTAGCGGTTCAATACATCAAGGACACTTCTGTCTCCAGTTTGGCTGTGTATTCTTGGGGTGTCATAAACGACAGAAATGGTATTCAAACTTTTAACCAAAAGACGGCGGCTATCTTCACGCACGCTACGGCAATATGTGATTCTGTTGGCTGTCATTAACCTTCAGCCGGTTTTTAAGGATTACTTAACCACCAACTGCCAGCGCCAGTTCCGTCCGGATATTGAAACGACTTGCAATTACTTTTGCTTGCTGCTATTGCGCTTCTAGCTAACCACTAAACCAACTCTCTAAAACGAATCTTAAGACATGTCAACAAAGAAGTCGGCCGGATTGAACAAACGGTCACTAAAGCGTAGAAACTGCATAATAATAGGTGCAACTAACGCGAGCCCGACTGCTTTTATAACTAAATGAGGATGCGCACTTTGCTGAGCTCTGAGCGGGTCGTTCGAATTAACGTCGTTAATCCTACGCCAATCACACTAACAATAACCAGCACAAAACCTAAACCTAGGCTATCAAGGTTGTGAACATGCAAACCGGTCACCAAAGACAACTTAGCAATATTTGGGAACAGCTGGCCCAACAGCCCGCCAGCTATAAAAGCTAGTCCGCCATAAGTTAGAGTATTGGCAGCAGTTTTAAGCGCAACCTTGCGGATGGCGTCACTTGATAAGCCTTTTCTAGAAGCAATAAAACCGAAAAGTGCTCCGGCCAGCGCCTGCATGATCATAGTACCTAAACCAAAGACTGCGCCTGGCACCCAACCTAGAGCAGCTGAGCCTGCAGCTGGTGCTAGTACCGTATAAATAATTAAGGCAAAGGCACCAAACCCCCAGCCGGCAACAAAGCCATGCACTGCCGGCATCCACGGGCGGGGATCATTGAGCCAGGTCTCATGAGCTTGCTTCCTATCAAGATGGTGCTCTTTAAAAAAGGGCAATTCAAGATGAAAGATGGCTTTACGACGCATCATTATGAGTCCGGCTAAAGCCATCAAAACGCCAACAATTATATAAATCACATTATTTAAAGAAGTATTTGTATATAACCGTGATAGCCCTAAGTAAGCCAACTCGCTGGCTATCGCCCGTTGGAGCGTGAAGGCTAATGAAAAGATAATGCCAGCACGCAGACCACGCCTGGTAGAATAACTGCCGATTGCATAACTAAAAGTAATCGGCCAGGTGTGTTCGTCAGGAGTAATCCCATGGATTAGCCCAAGGATTAGTGCTACCAACAAAATAGTAACCCAGCCAGAAACGTGCGCCGGATCCCACAAGTTTAAGGACGCGAACTGCATGAACATAAAGATAATGATAGAGCTGTATTATTATTATTGCAACTTAGTTGCAGTTAGTTGAATAATCGCAACTAGGTCTTAAACAACAACCCGATCAGGTAACCAGCAATCGCCGCTCCGATACCGATCAAAACCATTTGCACCGCGCTTTTAATTGGATTACCCAAGGTGGAGATAGCTTTATAGACCCCGACTACTGCCAAAATTACCACCGATAGGGATACCGAACCGAAGAGGGCCAGATGGACGCTTAAAAAGAAATAAGGGATTAGCGGAAGCAATGCGCCCGCTAAAGTAGACAGACCAACGGTAAGACTGTAAATATAGACATCATGCTTATCTACGGGCAACAGATCAAGTTCTTCCTTCATCATGGTATTGATCCAAAGTTCATGATCTGCCGTGATGTGGTTGACGATATCATCAAGTAATTTGCCGCTAAAACCTTTTGCTCGATAAATATCTACTATTTCCTGACGTTCGGTTAATGGAACGTCCCGGACTTCCTGCTCCTCGCGTAACCGTTCGGCAACGTAGTGATCACGATCAGCCATGCGTGAAGTATAAGCCACTGCCGCCATCGATAAAGTTTCGGCTATAATCGTCGCCAGACCTCCAGCAATAACTATCCGGGCAGATCGAGTGGCGGCAGACAGGCCAAGCAGCAGCCCCAATATACTTACCAGACCATCTTGGCCGCCTAAAATAACGTTCGAGAGACGACCGCCCTTTTTGTGTGGTTCATGGCCTTCATCCTGCATATCTAAGTAACCACTATACCGGTTTTTTATAAAACCTCAGCTATCTTACCGTAATGCCTAATATAAAGGAGCCGATTAAAACCACTAATACGAAAAGTGTTACTAAAGTCATCGGCCAATCACGTTGACGACGAAACAACAAGATGGAAGTTGCCACCCGTAACACCGGTGTCAGTATTAACAACAATACGCCGAGTTCAATCAAACCCACCCCTTGACCAGTCATAGCAGAGTTTTTCAATGCCGCTAGAGTATGCGGGAATGAATAATTGGCTGCTGTGTAGCGACGATATGAATGTTGGAGAGCCGGCGCTTGATGGGCGTGAATAAAGAATAAGGTTATACCTATTAGTATAATGACTGAGCTAACTATCACTCCGGCCTGCAGCACCGCACTCACCACAATCTCCATATTTTGCAGCGATTCGCTATGTTTCATGAGAGACCTCTCTGCAACATTTCAACTGCCACGACTATCAAAACTAAAATAAATAAAGCCTGGACATAACGCGACGCAAACTTGTTAAGCATACGCGAGCCGATGATGGCTCCGGCCAAAATACCGATTGCGATCGGAGCGGCAATAATCGGGTTGATTTGTCCGCGCGAAAAGTATGCCCCGGCGCTGGCAGCCGCCGTTACCCCTATCATAAAGTCGCTGGTAGCCGCTGAAGCCTTGATTGGCATATGCATAGCTACATCCATTGCCGGTACCTTCAGAGCTCCGGACCCAACCCCTAGCAGAGCCGATATCAGGCCAGCAATATACATTAGTCCCAGCCCGACTTTAGTCCGGATTACTTTATAAGATATTTCATGATGTTCTCTTTGGTCATAGTAAGAACCATGAAGCTGAAAATAGTTGGCAAGATTATCGTTTGAGCTCGTTAAAGGCCTATCCTGATGTCGCTTACGAAACATCGTTATTGCTGAATAGGCTAACACCAGCGCAAATAAAATATATAGATCATTGCTGGAAAATAAAGTCGTAATGTAAGCGCCGGTCACCGCACCGAGAGTGGTTGCGATCTCTAAGAACATCCCCGCGCGTAAATTTGTCAGACGCTCGCGCACGTACGTTACAGCCGCTCCAGATGAAGTAGCAATGACGGAAAGAATTGATGCACCAATCGCTAATCGGATGTCGACATGATATAACAGCGTTAAAACCGGTACGATAATAATACCGCCGCCTAAACCTACCAAAGAGCCTAGCAGACCCGCGACAACTGATATCAGCGCGAGCGAAATAACAAAGTCAGTAGCAGACATAAGCATATTGTATGTTTGCCGGGCGTTTAGAACAATGTTGTTTTAATCCAGATTAAGCTTCCTGCATAAATTCTGCAGCAAAGTTATATTTTTTAGACTTGGCTGCTCCAAATCCAAAGCGATTACAGCTTGGTCATCTATTGTACCTAACATTTTCGAAGTCGAAGTGCCACTGGAACATTTTACCTCCCCGCCCCTTGCTTCGTCCTAAAAGCTTATTAGCTATTAGAAATTAGATGAGTAGGTACTTAACTGGTTGCTATCGACATTGCTTGAACTAACACTGGTCTGATTTAACGCCGTTAGAGCACTCTTGAGATCAGACGCATTATTGATTTGCGGAGCTGGTGGTGTTGATACGGGCGGCGAAGTGTAAGCACTAGAAGCTGTAGTGGTAGATGTATTGCTGCTTCTGTTGTGCTCGTGCCAGACAAACACTCCTGTAGCAATAATAGCAGCCACTAATACAACTAGTATGACCAGCTCAACCGCTGCAAAGCCTGACTGTGATCGATCCTTCATTTTATTGTCCTCCCTGTGAAGAGCCGGATTGGTTAGCTGAAGAGAGATTGACTCCGTTGACTGAAGCCACCCCCACAATCAGATTCTTAACTGTAGTCCGATAGTTTTGCAAAACGCTTATCTCAGTCTTAAGGTAGCTCTGGAATGCTGTAACCATTCCCTTGGGGTTACTTATACTACAACTAAAGTTACTGGTGCTTTTTAGCGTAGAAAAGTCATTTTCGGCTTGTGTTTGAGCTGCGTTGACAGCTGCTACTAATTGACTGTAGTTACTTAGGGCCTTGCCTTGCTGGGTGTAAAAGTTTTCCACCCGCGTAGCTATGGTGCTAAATAGGCTAATTTGATTCTGGGCCCGAGTATCGATTCTGCTCATAATGTTGTTAATGGCGTTTTCTCGGTTTTGACAAGCCTTAAGTTGTGCTGCAGCCAAGTGTAGTTGGCCGTTTGCCTTGCCATTACTTGCCTGGACTGTATTACCGGAAGGATTATTAGTCCCGCTGTAGCCTGGTCCTGTTGTCTGCGCATGCGCACTCGCTTGAGGTGGTAACGCGAATGCCACTGAACCACCAATCAACGCAAATGCAAAAACCGAGCACATCAGACCAAATCTTGTTATATGCTTTTGCATACTTTTCCTTAATTAATTTATTAATTACAGTTTAAGCTTACGCTTAATTAGGCAAGGTAGTCAATATGATAATTTGCTATCTCGAACGACTTTAATCAAACAACATAGCAATGCAACCAAATGCAACTTGTTTTGATATAGACACATCAACTCATTTCTAAGACAACTATCCCATGAAAACAAGTAAAGCATCATGTAATAGAGGCGGGGGAAAGATATGACAAAATCTTAGCTTTTTAAAAGTGCTTACTAAAAGTCTCAATTAAGCTCTCTGGTAAGATGTTTGGGATTATTGACAACTTCTGCTTCGAGTTCTTTATGTAGGTCATTCAACCTAAATAGACCCAGCTTGATACTTGAAGAACCGGCATTGACAGTTAGAATTATTTTCTGATCATTCATCACCCAGTTTGACCATTAAAGTTAGTAACCGCTGGCCTTTTTGGCTCATAAACACCAGGCTTGATTGCTGGTCCTGTCAACATAAATAACATTTGTGCCAAGTGTTCAAGTTCTATAGCCTTCATTATGTAATGCAGTAAGATTATAGTTTTGTTAGTTACAGTCCTGTCCTTAAGTGATTATTGGTTTTTATTAATCAGTGCAGGCTTGAGGATCCCATGGAGTCAATCCTTCCTGTGGATTGGAAGGAGCAGAAAAACCATCCGATGGTTTGGCTGAAGTAACAATAGTGGAGGTACTCAAACTCGTACTAACTGATCGTGATGAGTTTTGGCTAGACGTAGAAGTTACTAACGCATTGACACCAGTAGCAGTTCCGGTAATTACCATAACTTGCGCCCCTTGTGTGACTTTATTCGAGTTAAGGGCCATGATTACATAACCGGTCAATTGTTTGGCCACGGCTTCGGCCTGAGCCTCGTCTCCGCTTTTGTAGTAGACATAGGTCTCTTGGGCTTGGCTACTTTGCGGCACTAGATCGCCTACTGTGCCAATATTAAAACCGAGGCTGTTCAGGCCAGATGCTATTTGGGCGGATTGCCCGCTATGACCGCTGCCGCTCATTACATTAACAGTTATAGAACTTGGGGATGGCAATTTCTTCCCGGTCATCGTATTGACGTTATTGGGTTGACCTAAAAATTCATTAATTATACTTTGATCGGTTGGTTCAACCGGGAAAACTACATCCCCATAGTTAACACCATTAAAGTAATAAGGTCCAAGAGGGGGAATTGCGATAGGCAAAGTATACTCGGGTGCATTAATAACATTAACGTTATGGAACTCTTCGATCAACCTTAATATTTTTGAATCGTTAAAGCCTGAGTCGATCGTTAAATTAGGTAAGATTGACGAAATAATTCTTTCATCAGTTACCGGATTAGATATCCCCTTTTTCATGATAGTACTCGCCAGTACTCGCATGAACTCATGCGTGCGAGCTATTCTACCTATATCGCTCTGATTTTCATAAGGCCAATAAGCTTTGTCGTTGGTCGTGATTGAGGCTGGCTTATATTGCAAATGTCGGGCTCTTATAAGCTGCAGCGCTGTAATGCCATTGAGTTCTGTGCACCCGGACTTAGTAATGTTCAAATGTGAATAAGCATCATATACCGGCATGGGGAAATCCATCCGGATGCCCCCTATCGCATTAACTGTATTAACAAAACCATCGAAGTTCACCTCGACATAATTCTGAATTGGAATGCCAAAATCTTCTTCTATGGCTTTAACTAATTGGCTTGGTCCTTGGTAAAGTGCTGCATCTATCTTAAACGACTGATTGCCGGATCTGGCGTTAGGCACAAACGTATCACGCGGTATTGATAGTAAGCTGACCTGGTGTGTCGAAGGGTTTAGGTGAGCAATCATTATGATGTCACTATTCTCATCGGCTCCTACTTGAGAACATAAACCCCACTGCGTACTTTGAAACTTTAGCCCGCAGCGAGTAGTTGACCCAGCGATCAAAATATTTTCCGTGCCACCCACATTTGAGGTAAGTCCTAAGACACTGATCCGTTTAAGCAAATTATTCAGTGACCAGCCATAAAATATACCGACGCCGATCATTATCGCTAAAATTACGCCTAAACTAAGCAAAACCCGTTTCAGTATTTTATGTTTTGATTTTCTATTATTTGGTAATTGCCGCTGGTGGTACCGTTTATGTCTTAACTGATGGTCGAGCGGGCTACGATTAACCGAATTGTTATTCTCATCATTGCTTAGGAAATAGCTCTTGGTTTGACTATTAGACTTTGTCAAATCAGCGGGATAATTATTTTTGTCTTGGGTCAGTTGCTCTCGCCGTTTTTTAGCCGACATTCTTGGTTGGTGAGTCTGGCTAGGAATCGGTTTATAGACATCAAAATAACGACGGCGCTTGCCAGAATCCATTGGGCAATATTATACCAAACGCTAACCTAAAAGAGTAAGTCGAAACTTCCAAAAACAGTACAATCTTCTTTGTTGTGATAGTCGTTTTTTGGTGTTCGTGTTACGTCGGCTAATTTTTGTTATTCTTTAAGCATATTCGTCTTATAGAACCAGACTTTAACGGCATCCATGACGAGGAAGTAAACAGCCGTCATTAATAGCGTAATACCGACCAGTCCTATTGAAAAATGTGAGAAAGAAAACAACTTTTTAAGGACTGGGGTATAGACCAGTGCTATTGATACTACCGAAATAATCGCAAAGCCGAGTTTCATCGGCCGAGACATTTTAGGTGCTTTCCAAAAATGACTCTTGTTACGGATAGAAAATATGACTATCAATGCGGTAAATGTTAAGAATAAGTATAATCCGGTAGCTGCCACTCCGACAGAATGCACTTTTATTAGGTTATAGTACATTATTTCAAAAACGGCGGTGATGGTACCTAGAAACATAGAAATAAACATCAAGGAATGCACATTAAACTTGCTGGGGCGCTCTAGTTCAGTTACATCAACATTATCGGTGGCTATAGTTATGCATGGCAGATCCGTCAGTAGACTAGCTAACAAAACCTGAACAGGCAATATCGGCAAACTAGATACTGACATTAGATACAGTGCAGATAATGCAAAAAAGTTACCCCAATTACTGACAAAAGTAAACCTAATATATTTATTAATATTGCTAAAGATCCCTCTGCCATATTTAATCCCATTTATGATTACTTCTATGTCATCTCTGAGCAGTAGTATGTCCGCACTTTCTTGAGCCACGTCGGTCGCATTATTAACTGCAATCGCTACATCAGCAAGCTTTAAAGCTGGAGCATCGTTGATCCCATCGCCCTGATAGCCAACTACATTACCATGCAGTTTAAGTAGCCTTATAATGCGGTACTTTTGTTCTGGGTTGAGTCTCGCGAATGCGCTGTTATTCTGAATCACTTGTGCTACTTGATCGTCGGGTAATTTATCTAGCTCTTCTCCCGTATACACCCTATGCTTATCGTCAACTAAACCAACCTGACGCGCTACATATTGAGTTACCTCCCGACTATCGCCAGAAAGTATTTTTATAGCTACGCCTAGTTTTTCTGCTAGAGCGATTGTATGCTTGGCGGATGGTCGAAGCGGATCTTCAAGCGCCACAAATCCAACAAACTGCAAGTCTTGCTCATGCTCTAAGATGTCGAAGTCATTGCTAGATGTATAATCAACCTCTTTATATGCAATAGCTAGATGTCTTAAACCCTGCTCCCCATCTTCTTTGCTTTTTTTTAGATAAGCACTCTTCTTGGGACTGCTAGTTACATCCAGCAAAGTTTCTAACGAACCGACTTCAATAAGGTAAGTTTTGTGCCCATCGCTCGTTACTACCCGCCTACGTCTAGCCGCAGGATCAAACGGTAATTCTTCCAGCCTATTGAAGGACTTTGCCTTATCTTGTATATCTTGGGGAACGTATTCCAAAAATGCTTTATCGAATGAATTCTGAAACTTTTTACGTTTTTCATCCATACTCTCTAAACTTGCAATAGCAAGCAATTGAAATAAATTATTGTCTTCAGCCATTATTTGCTTGATTGTTTGTTTGTTCTCTGTTAGGGTCCCAGTTTTATCGCTGCAAAGGATATTAACATTGCCCAGATCTTCTACAGCCGTCAGGGTCTTCGCGATGACATGACGTTTGGCAAGATTAAGAGCGCCTCTAGATAGAGTAACCGTGACTATGACAGGCATCGCTTCCGGTACAACTGCAATAGATAACGCAATGATAAACAGCGCCAATGTGCCGATATGTGATGTATCGTGAGCAACAATTATTTTTAAAATAAAGACTGCTATTAAAGTCAGGAAAGTAACCTTTACAAGGAATCCGCTGAAGGAAGAGAGTGATTTTTCAAACTGGGTAGTTCGTTGAGTTGAACTGGATAAATGAGCGATTTTGCCAAGTTCTGTGTTGCCGGCTATAGCAAAGACAAACCCATGACCTTCACCTTGTTCGATTACGCTACCCGCATAAACAAAAGCATGTTCGCCCTCAATACTTTTGGATACAGCCATCGATTCCCCGGTTAGCTGGGACTCATTGACAGTCAGATCATTAGCACTAAACAATCGTATGTCAGCGGGTACTATATCTCCTTCACGCAAGATGACCACGTCACCAGGCACAAGTAAACGCTCTGCAATAAGTGTCTGTTTGCCGTCACGTACGGTAAGTACTTCTTTACCAACCAACTTCTGAAGTTTTTCAACTGCTTTTTCAGATTTGTATTCCTGGTAAAAGCCAAGGCCTGCGTTTATTATCAAGATTGCGGCAATAACTAAGCCATCATTTAGATCGTTCAATATAAAGGATAAAGCTGAGGCTATAACCAGCAAATAAACAAGCGAGCTTTTAAATTGCTTAGCTAAAAGCTTAACTACGCTGAGCCTGGTTTCATTCTTTAGTACGTTGAAACCATACTGTTCTTGCCGGTTTTTAGCTTCGGAAGATGAAATACCACTTGTGGATGATTTTAATAAGCCTGCAATATCGTTAACTGAAATGTTCTTTATTTTATCTTTATCCATACTTATGCTTATAATATCAAACGGTTACATAAAATCAGTAATGTATAAAAATGCTTGGCCTTGTAGTGTTGGCCTCAGTGGCACATGTTATTAATATGCCGTTAACTCGTTTACTGGCGTTTATTGCAGCTAGTTTTATACTAGGATTTTTGATCGGATCGCTTTTTTAGCACATCGCAGTGTCACAGTCCTGTCACTATATCAAGAGTACATCTTTAATGCCGACGGGATGTCTTTGTGCGTTGAAATAGGTTAATTTCACTAAACAAAAGTAATGCATCATCTATACAGCGATAGCCAACGGTATACCTCATAAGCGTAATTCGAATGGCATCTTGTCGATCAAGCGTTAATTTATCTAAAGAAATAAATACAACTTAGATACAACAACTCATTTTTGTTATATCATTAGTAAACGACATAGCTGCTAATTTAATGGCCTCAGATAAAGTTGGGAATACTGGCAACATATCACTAATTTCATCAACAGTATTTTTGTTTTTTATTAGTACCATTGCTTGAGCAATGAGATCGCCTGCATTAGGCGCTAAAATATGCACACCCATAATGACATTAGTTTCTGGATGTATAGCTATTTTAATAACCCCTTCGGTTCGTTTCGTTATGATGGCTTTTGGTAAGTTATCAAAAGTTACACTACGACAAGCGCAGACATTTAATTCCGCCATTTGTTCGTCTTCAGTGTAGCCAACGCTTGCTAGTTGTGGGTCTGTAAACACCGTGTAGGGCACGCTATGATAGTCAATGAATTTATTCGTACCGTTTAGCGCATTCTCAGCCGCATATGTGCCTTCGCGCCCAGCTGTAGTCTCAAGTCGTAGCGGTAGATTAGTTACATCTCCCACTGCATAGATACTTTCTTGTGAAGTCTGCAAATTAGGATGAGTAACAATTGCTTGCTTGTCATTTACCTCAACACCCGCTGCCGTAAGGTTTAACTCTCGCGTATTAGCAGACTTACCGGCAGCCAGCAGTATTTCGTCGGCTTCAACTACAGCTTCGCCAGCTTTATCGGTATAAAACACCGTCTTTGTACCGTTCTTGGCAACCACTTTAGTTAATTGAACGCTAGTTTTAATACTAATCCCTTCAGCAGTCAGAATTTGTTCTAAACGTTGCGTTAATATAGGTTCAGCGCTGGGCATAATACCGGCTGCTCGTTGCAAAATCGTTACTTGAGCGCCAAATCTGGCGTATAGCTGGCTTAGCTCCAATCCGACTGGGCCCGCTCCAATAACTATTAGACGTTTCGGAACTGTTTTGAGCCCCATTACTTCAATATGCGTTATATAACCAGCCTCAGTTAATCCTTCAATATTCGGCACAATAGCGGTTGAGCCAGTAGCTATAATAAACTTAGCCGCTTTAATTTGCTTCGCCCCTACTTTGACGACAGTATCTGACACAAAACTGGCACTTCCTTCTATAAAGGTTACGTTAACTAAGCCTTTAAGCACTTGCTCATACTTTTCGCTTCTCAGCTGTTCTACTAACGCCATCTCATCAGCGACCACTGCCGCATAATCAGCTTTGTTTAGCGCCAGTTCAATACCCGGCACACCGTGATTTTTTGCATCATGCAATAACTCAGCAGCGTGTAACAATGTCTTCGACGGTACACAGCCAACGTTGACACATGTACCCCCAAGAGGTAAGCCAGAGTTAATCAGTGCGGTTTTGGCTCCAAGTTCGTTAGCCTTGATGGCGGCAGCGAATGCGCCCGCTCCACCGCCAACGATAACTAGATCATACTGTTCCATAAGATTTTATCCTTTCGTTTATTTACAATCGGGACACATAATTTATGCACCTTTATTCTTTCGTTTATTAGCAAAGTAGCCTTATTGGTATTAATTAACAGCAATTCAGTATGAAATTAATTGAAATCAAAAGTTGTTTGTCTCCTTGCCTTAAATTATTAATAAAAGCAGAAGGAGCTTGAAGAGTTAAAATCTTTGGGAAGCTACATAAGCCTACTGCCGATCGATAATATATTTGCGCTTTTCGCCAAGACTCTTGAGCGGCTAGATTGGGAATCATTGGAGTTCCTTTGGCAACCAATAAGCTATTGTTTAATTGTTGGCATGACTCATACAATGAAACTGAATTATTATCTATAACATTAACTTGAGCGACTCTTGACTCTTTAAGTATAGTACTTTGAAGTTGGTGGTATTTAGCGAACCAATTATTTGCGCTCACGGCATTATCTACTAACTTGCCGACATGATTAATCACAATTTTCTTGTTATAGCCAGTATTGCTATCTAGGCCACTAGCATTCTGACTATTAACTTTAAAGTAGTTCCCATAGAATATAGATGCAATAATTAAAAAGAGAGCCGATGTTAACCTGGCAGAACGTGTCAAATAAAGATGCTTGCTTGAGAAACGATTCGGTTGTTTAGCGGCATAATACTTCTTCATGATGCCCATGCTTAATGATGATCTTTAATTTGACAACTCGGACAACGGACTACTTGACGTACGCTAATTAGAAAAGCATAAATTAAAATGAGCAACGAAACTAGGAGAATCCATGGCTCATGCGTAGCTATAAAGCCTTGAACCCCAGTTAAGAAAGTTACATTGGGCAGGATAACAGCAATGGCAGCGACTATTGAAGGTAATATAAAACTACAGCAGAGTAGAGAGCCGAGCAATCCCCCTACCCCTCCGATGATGGTTTCTGCTGAATGAGTCCGCTGACCACTAGCCTTAAGTTTAAAGTTCATCGGCACTATTAAAGACAGAAGTGCTGCCATTACAAACGCAAAGGCTGCTAATTGAAACGATAAATAACTAAGATTTGCGAGACTAATCTGGCCACCTGTGCTGCTAGCAGGCAGAATTATTAGGTATAGAAAAAAGATAACAATAAAAGTGATTATTCCAATTAGATAATATTTTCTATTATCGAAGGTAAAATAGATGGCAGATTGCATTCTAGGTATCCAGTTCATTTTATGCAGTCCTTGCAAATTTTAAAATTGAGTTCATTGTAGCTGACGGCGTCGAGTTAACAGTTTGGATGACACCTTTGGGATTAATTAAGTAATAAATGTCAGGAGTATTTTTAGGATTATAGCTAGTAGTTAATGATTTACTTGCATCTCCAAAAATGAAGTTAGTTGGTGGGGATTTAGCATTAGTTATGCCGGAAATGAATTGCTGCATTGATGGACCCGAGTATCCAGCATCTCCGTATGTCTCAAGTGTGACTATATTCAGACCATCTTTTTGCAAAGTCGGAGCATTACTAAGCAGTGTCTGCAAGCTGGCCTGACATGACGAACACCAAGTAGCTAGTAAATAAACCATCAGTTTCTTATTACGATAACTGGCCAAAGAAACAGATTGACCCTGCAGATTAGTAAAAACGGCTGGGACGAGGGGTTGATTAATTGACGCAAGATCTTTTTTTGGCTGAATTGCGGTTTTTTGATGACTGCTGCCGACAATTTCGATAGCAATGAACCCTCCAACTAAGATTATTAAAAATATAACAAAAACTTTTTTAGTCATTAACCCTTATTGCCTTTCCTTTTGATGACATTATTAGTAATCAATATTGCTACTTATTAATAATTAACAAGAGCTCTTATTCTTATGTCTATATTTAACCGATAAGAAAATCAGTGAAGCGATCAATAATCCAGATACTATTAAACTGATTTTGTTATTTTCAAGATAAGAAACTATCGCTCCAGTCGTAATAAGTAAAAATATAACGGGACCAAAACAACATAAGACTAACGCTATTGGGGCAAATAACATCACTCTAGATAACTTTGCTTCTGGCTTATGCATATTAATCACCTATAAGATTAAGAATGTTATCAAAGGCATTATTGGCTAATGAATAGTAAACTGTTTGAGCGTCTTTTCTAGAAGTAACAAGATTAACCGCTCGCAATTTATTAAGACTGTGTGAGGTATTGGACACAGAAGTACCTACTAGATCAGCAATAGCGGTAACACTTAGTTCGGGGTGATAACGTAGTAAATAGCAAATTTTGAGTTTTGTGCTATCCCCTATAACACCACATTGACGTGCGCATAACTCTAGTGCCTCATTATTTTGTAGCTCTTCTTTGAGTGATTGAGTACTTGAACGCATATTCACATAATAAATTGTACGCATTCTTAAGTCAACAATATGTATCGGTCCATAACATATTGGACTCTACTGCGCTCTAATGTTAGAAACTATACTTTTTGATAAACGTTTGGGTTTGTATTAGTGCAGCATCGTTGATGCCTTGCAAACATGCGAAGTTAAGGAGCACGGCAACCAAAAACTGTTAAATTTAGTTCATTTGTCTGGTTTGTCTGGTGATCTGATCTAGAGAGTTACTATTTTAATCGGTAACCCAGCATAGGCTTTTGCCAGATCGTTATCTAACGTTACAAAGGTCTCACACATCGCTCTTATAGCGACTGCCATTTGCAATGCATCTTCAAAATCTTTCTTTTTTTCATTAACTGTGGCCCATTCATAATCTTCAGGTAACAGTGTAAGCAGCTCATTCTCCTTGATTACGCCTTCTAAGAATTCATCACTTGCCTGTTCCTTCCGGCCAAAATGCATAATTAAATGAACGCTTAGCATAGAAATCGCCGTCGGTTCACTCACAGCTTGCAAAAAATTTTCTACCTGTAGTTTTTTTGCTCTATCTCTAAGAATAATCTCTAAAAGTATACTCGCATCAAGAAACACCATATTTTTTTGCTATACTTTCGTTGTAAAGTTCTTTATGACTCTTAGTGCTGTCAAGTGTTATCTTTGCACTATCACGAGCAAGCTTGGCATATTGCAACATGTGTTTTGTACTCTTTTGTTGATTAGGAACTTTCCCGTCTGCACTCATAACGGTAGCGAAGGGTTTAGAGTGGTAGATCACAGTTATTTTTTTGCCTTTATTTATTTGGCTCAGAAAACTTAAAGGATCTTTTCGTACTTCTTGAACGCTAATCGTGTTATCTTTATTCATAACTTTAATGTTACTAAATAGTAACTAATGAGTCAAGTATCTGTATCCGTCCATAACATATTGGACTGCCACTTGGCTAATTCCTAGCGTATCAAGCAGGACTTTCATTGGACTTTTTGTTTTAGTGTATGGTGAGGTCTAATGGTGTTATACCACAGCACCCAGTCCATTAGTTGGTAGTTAAAGCTACCTATGCCATAGCCCAGATCATCCAGGTGCCAATCGACAAACTCCTCCTGAATAGTCCGGTTATGTCTTTCAATCTTGCCGTTCATGGTCGGCCTTTTAGGATAGTTCCAATAGTTGAGTTAATCCTAGATTGGTACAGGCCTGATGCAATAGTTTGTAGAACTAGCTGTCATTGTCTGTTTGAACAAAAAGCTAGAATTACCCCTTAAACAGCCCTTTATATCAGTACAAGAACTGTCAAAAACTCAGAATTGGTGGAGCATCGTTGACGCATTGCAAACATCTGCCTTAGAACAAGTGAATGATATGAACTACAAAATTTAGTGAAAGTCTTTAATTTGTCGTCAAGGCTGCTTGACAGCTAATCCTGCATCTTCTGCCAAAGTCGATACTTTTCTAGCAAAGGTTCTAGTTCTTCGTTGTTTTTCTTTTTACTTTCTCTATCGCTATCATCAATTCTCTTATCAATTTCAGCCAAAATCTTATCGAGCTCAACTATCAATTCTGGTTCTAAGTCTAAAAACTTATGCTTTGCCGCAAAAGTGTACATAGATTGTAGTGTGAAGAGGTTCTTGCGAGCATTGTTTAAGTCGTACTTACTCGCTTCTGGAGCAATACTGCCAATTGTTTGCGAGATATAAATAAGCTGTCATTTGCTGAATTACGCAGTTTACTGGCCGTTGTCCGCTCTTCAGTTGGGAAATTAGCAATTAAGTCATCAATTTTGCTATAGATGCGTTCAACCAATTTATAGACATCCTGCCAAAGCACATCGTCACGAACCTTTTTGGGAATGTTTCTCGTAGTCCTAATTGTCAAAAAGAGCCACGAATAGCTCAAATGTTTGAAACTATACTGTCTCAAAATTGTTTGGGTCTAATTGATGCCACTTATTAGGCATATTCCGAATGGAATCTTATAGATCAGTCGTAAGTATATCTAAAGAAATAGGTGTAGGTGGAAATGTGCTTTTGATATAACTCGAGAAGTTAAGATTTTTAACTAATCAATTATTGCTAACGATGAGCACTAACACCTTCCCGAATATATTCCTTAATAAGGGACTGGTAAGGAACATTAGTTTCATTAGCACGCTCTTTGACGCGGTTTAATACTGAAACTGGAATTCTTATAGATATTGGTCTAGTGGTAGGCTTTAAGTTAGGAAAACTAACAGGCTCAAAGTCGCTAGGCTCAAAATGCTCAGAAAGATCCAATTCAGCCCAGAACTTACGTTCTTCCTCTTCATTCTTAAACTTTGGAACTTTAACTTGCTTTTTCATACAGATCAATCTCCTTCCTTTTAGTTATATCTCTTGCAGATATAATCCTTATTGTCTCGTATCTGGTAGTGAAAACTATGTATAGTAGCCGTTCCTGCTTGGTCTTACCCAGCAAAATAAACCTTTGCGCATTACCAGAATGGAGCTTATCGTTAAACATAACTTTCTTGCTATCAAAGAACACTTCTTCACATTCCCAGTCTTCTACAGCATGTTTAAGTTTATTCTTATTAGAATTTCCCGAGTCCCATTCAAACTGCAATGTTTTAGAATTGACTTTCATGTATATACTCAATTATACACTTAGGTCTGTTCGAGTCAAGTAGCTTTATATTATTAAACACTTATAAGACCCTAATGCGTTACTAAGGAGTTAGTTGAATCATAAATAAAAAGAAGTCATATCTTAACCCTCGTATCTGAACAAGTGGTGCAACAAACTATGCAAGCTGCTAAGTACTGTAGCACATAACCTTGAGTATGATACAAAACTCAATGATTTAGCAGAATCACTACAGTTAAAGGTATGCGTTAGTAGAGTCAGTAGATTCAGTAGTTTTTATAGTGTTATGGCTATTGTTTGATTGGTGCTTTAAAGGTCAATTTACATAATCTAACATGCGATATTTTGAATACTTGAAAGACCATATAAATATATCCCATTAAGAATCTGTCAAAATAAAATTATGAAAATATATCATGCTTCGCCTATTAAAAATCTTAAGTTAATTAAGCCACAAAGGACTATTAGCCACAATAAATACATTGGTGATTTTGTTTTTGGCACTAAATATAAAAAATTGGCATTAATGTATATGTTGCCTAAAGGTTTTCCTATACTAATGAATGTGAAATCAAAAAATCCTTACGTAGTTATCTGTGCTAACGTAGAAAAAATCCTTCAAAGCGATAAAGGAGGTGCTTTGTATATACTACCAGATAATTTATTCCATCAAACTCCCCAAAAAGAATTAAATGAATATGAAATGGTCAGCAAGGATTCTATTATTCCATTAGGTGAAGAAGATTATGATTATGTAATTAAAGAACTACTTAGAGAGAATGTAAGTATATATTTTGTTGATAGTGATATGTTTAATAAACTAATCTTAAATCCAAAGCAGGATTCTATGGTTCGAGCTTTAGATAAGTATTTACCTTAATTATCGGTTATATATCTTGATAAGCCGGTCGGCAATAGCGTTAGAAATGGGTAACCCAAGGATATCTTCCAGCCACTTATATTGGCCATTTGTATTACATTCCAAAAAAGTAACTTTACCTTCAAAGTTTTCTACTAAATCGAAAGCTCCATAATTTAAACCTAAACGCCCTAAATAAGCTACGCATTTACTTATTTCGTCTGGCTGCAATGCTTCTTTTTCGAACTTAACTTTATCTGTTGATTGATGCTTTCTCCAATCATCTTTCGCATCCTCTGTGGTATATATAGCTGCTTCGAAAACGTCATCACCAACTACTGTTATTCGCCATTCACGTTTTTTGCCTAGGAACTCTTGATAAATTCCAGGAAATGGATTGTGGTTAGTCAAACTTTCTCTAAGGCTTTTATTAAGTTTAGTTGTGTATAAAATTTTGGACTTGTTATTTTCATAACTTAGACCTCTGGGCATCTTAAGTATAATAGTTTCATCTTGCAAGGATTGGTCGATAACCTGCCAACTATTAGCTACAACAGTCTTAGGTATATTAAATCCTAATGTTTTAGCCAAAGAGAGCTGAGCCAATTTAGTTCGCCACCTATCCATAACCAATGGGTGATTGAGCCAAGAATTGTCCGAAACTTGTAGCCATGTCGATTCTTGGAGTAAATCTATTTCTCTTTCTAAACAAAGCTCTTTAGCTTTATCGGAAACTTGCAAAGTTAATAAATATGGATGCCGATACCAAGCGGATCGTATATGTTCTAAATGGTGAGTTGTACCATTATAGACAACTTTAAAATCTTCATTATCATTAATTTGAATCTCTAAACTATCCGAACCACTTGCAACTTTGTCTGCATTATATACCCAAGTAGAATAGCCTCGGATGTTTAGGTTATCAACTACTGGTTTATATGTAGGACAATCTATACTAGTAGAAAATACCCCTATTTCTGACATCTACGTTAACTTAAAGCAATAGATATTGATCTACCGCTCATCTGGTACTGTCTGTCCATCAGGACGACGAGTTAGTGAATTTCTAATTTCAAAAGTTGTAGTCGATTCAATTGGGTTGGTTACATCTTCGCTCTCTTGAGCTAACTTCTCAAAAACAGTAATACCAAGCCCTGTTATTGTATCGTCATGTATTTTATCACTTACTTCTTGTTCTCTTATAATAGTTTCTACGCTCATAATTTACCCCCTAATTTACATACAAATATCATACTTTGCATACAATAAAGTCAAATAACTGTGAAGGTTCACTACATGAGCGCCACTTCGTTAGCTTTCAGTTTGGCTAGGTATTCATCCGTCGTCAAGTAGCCTAAGGCCTGGTGCGGACGGTAGGAGTGGTACTTTCTAAGCCACTGCTCAACTATCGCCTGCTGGTCGGCAAGATTAGTAGCTAGGCCGCCCCATTGGATGCATTCTCTCTCAAGTGTCCCAATGAAACGTTCAACATGGGGTTTGTCTTTCGGGGTGTGCGGTTTGGCCCAGTAGTATTCGGTTGGCTGTTCCTGGAGTAGTTTGGCGAAGGCTCCCATGTTCTCGC
>JAJYZG010000022.1 GCA_021800155.1 bacterium | reverse complement strand
ACATTAAACACCCTGATTTTATAGTTATATCAAACTATACTATTGATATGAATCTATACCATTCTTCACCAATAAAGAATCTAAAAACAATTCAACCTCAACGTACTTTAAGTAACAATAAATATATAGGTGACTTTGTTTTTGCTACTAAAGACAAGAGATTAAGCCTGATGTATATGCTACCCAAGGGTTTTCCCATATTAATGAACTCAAAATCTTCAAGTCCTTATGTGGTTATATGCGGTGAAGCTGAGGATGTAAATCAAAAAGATAATGGAGGAGCTTTATATATATTGCCTTCTGAAACTTTTCATAAAACACCTCAAAAAGAATTAAATGAATACGAAATGGTCAGTAGGGATTCTGTTTCTCCAATAGATGAAATCGATTATGCGAACGTATTGAATGCTCTAAACATAGAGGGAATTAGTATTTATTTTGTTGATGATGCTGTTTTTAGTAATCTTATAGATAATCCTGAGCAAGATAATATTGTGAAACATTTAAAAAGATATTCGTTATGATTATTGATTAATTTTATCAACCAATCGGTCGGCTATCGCATTAGAAATAGGAAACCCTAAACTATCTTCTAGCCACCGAAACTGTCCATTAGTATTGCATTCCAGGAATGTTATCTTACCATTACTGTCTTCGACAAAATCAAATGCACCATAAATTAGTCCCAAATGCCCCAAATAAGCCCAACATTTTTCTATTTCACTTGATGCCATCGACTCTTTTTTGAAAGTAACGCCTTCAGTAAATTGGTGTTTTCTCCAATCATCTTTAGCATTACTATCGGTATAAACTGCCGCCTCAAAGACATCTTCGCCAACAACAGTAATTCGCCATTCTCTTTTTTTATCTAAATATTCTTGATAAATGCCAGGGAAAGGATTATGGCCATATAGGCCATCTCTTTGTTCTTTACTTAGTACTGTCGTATATAGAACATTAGCTTTAGTGTTATTATAAATTATACCTTTTGACATTTTGATTATTATGGGTTCATCTTCAAAAACTTTATTGATAGATGACCATCTATTAGTAACTAAAGTGTTTGGAATGTTGAATCCCAATAATTTGGCTAATGACAGTTGAGCTAGTTTGGCTCTAGACCTGTCCATAGTTTCGGGGTGATTCAACCAGGCATTATCTGGAATTTGTCGCCAAATCGACTCTTGCAGTGAATCGATTTCTTTTTCCAGACTTAAACTTCTAGCTTTATCGTCAATCTGAAGGTTGAATATGTATGGATGTCTATACCAAGCAGATTTTAGGTCTTGTAGATTATGTCTAGTTCCATTTTGGCAAATCTCAAAGTCTTCTACATCATTAACACGAATATCGATTACATCTAAGCCTTGTGCAATCCTATCTGCATTGTATATCCATACACTATATCCACGAGAGTTTAAATTTTCCGCCACAGGCCCATACGTGGGAACGTCAATACTAGTAGAGAAAATTCCAACTTCAGACATTTATCAATTAGAGGTTAAAATATGATACTGATTAAATTCTAGCATTCGTCAGGCACTGTTTGACCATCACCAAGTCGAGTTACCGAATTTCTAATCTCGATAGGGACTATAGTTTCAACGTTTGCGACTTCATTCTCTGTATCCTGCGCTAATTTTTCAAAAACAGTCATGCCAATAGTTTGTACTGTTTCCTCGCTAATACTATCGTTACCAATTTGTTCTCTTGAAAGTGTTTCTAAGCTCATTTCCTTACTCCTTATTACAATACTAATTTTAACAAATGGGTTTTTTCGTGCAAGTAAAGACTAATTCCATTTAATAATATTTTAATAATTACAAACCTGCTATGGAGTAAGGCTTTAATCCTGTTAAGTACATCCTTAATATAAAATTGCAACAGGTTTGCCAATTATCAGTATCTGAAATATTTAAAATCAAACACTGCCAAGCTATTGTTAGTTTTGCTAATGAAGTTGAAGTGGCTGAAGAACACTTAGGCAATACTTTTAAGCTAGAAAACTCTTTCATGGTGATCCCAAGGGGAATCGAACCCCTGTTGTCGGGATGAAAACCCGGTGTCCTAACCTCTAGACGATGGGACCCTAAAGATCTGGGATATATTATCATAACAGTATGTATAAAGAAAAATCCCGGATATTCTCCGGGATTTAATTTTAGCGGTCAGTCTTCGCCTTTTGTTCTACTTTCTATATTGGTTATATCACGAAAAAGCTTATTTTACTAGCGTTTTCCACAACTTTTTAGATAAAAAGAGTAATTCTTAACAATTTAAGTGGTTGAGATAAGCTTTCTAGTAGATCCTGGGTTATAAGTTAATGAATTTACAGCTAGTTGCGCTTTAGGAAAGCTAAAGCCAAAGGTACTACCCTTGCCTTCTACACTTTCAAAAATTATGGCACCGCCTTCAGAAGCAATAATTTTTTTAGCCATAAATAGACCTAGCCCCGTTCCATCCGGTCGTGCTTTACGCGCATTAACTGCTCGGAAAAATTTAGTAAACAAATGGCGCTGTTCACTCTTAGGAACACCAATACCGTTATCTATCACTCGGCATTCAACAACCGAAGCGGTTTCGCTTAGTACTACGTCAATCCTGCCGCCAGCCGGGGTATAGTATATGGCATTATCTATAAAATTCATTATTACCTGTCGCGTTTTGGTATCATCAAGCATTAGTTCAGTTATATTTTCCGGTTTTTTATAGGTTAAGGTTAATTGCCGCGAAAGCGCCGTATCAATCAATTGATTAACTTCTTCTTCTATAACATCAGCCAGGTTAACCGGAGCACGTTCAATAATAAACTTACCTGTTTTCAGTCTTGATACATTAAGTAAATCAGCAATGAGAAAGACCATTCGTTGCGAACTAGTAAAGGCTGCTTCTAACAACTGTCGTTGCTGCGAGTTGATCTCTCCAGCATCGCCGTCCAGTACAAGACTTATGTTGCCCTTGACACTAGTCAAAGGTGTTCTAAGTTGATGCGAAGCCATACTAACAAAGTCATCTTTCGCCTCATCAAGAGACTTTAGCTTTTCGTTGGTCAACCTTAGCCTACCGGTAGCGTTTTTAACCCTTTCTTGAAGTGTAAGATTGAATTTCTCTATTTCTTCTGTATGTAAGGCATTTTGTATGGCGACAACAAGCTCATTGGCAACTATTTCGAGAATTTTTAAATCTTGTGAACTATATGCATTACCGCTTTTTTTAGGTCCTAGAACAAGATAACCTATGCCCTCTTCTTTATTTGATCTGGCTAACCTCGCGATAATAGACACATTTTTTTGTTGTAATGTTCTCTGCAGATCTGAATATTGATATTCTAGTAAATCAGTTACTATTAGTTTTCGGTTCATATGAGGTGTTATGCTCCGAACATAATTAATGTCTTCCTCGTCAAAATCGGGATGACCAGTAGTACCTAAAATTCTTCTGGGAATATCACTACTCTCTTTTATTCCAAGTAGACTATATGTTGGTTTTAAGTTATCTTCAATAAGATGTAAAATCGCACGAATTAATGGCGTTAATTTAAAAGTTGATACTAATACTTTATTAAATCTGTCGAGAAAGGCTTGAGCATCATACGAATCTCGGTAAAATAAACTCGTTGTTAAGTCATCAAAAGATGATTTGACGTGACCGAAAAACAGACCAGCTATACCAGTAGCTAAAGACAATATTGTTTGAGTCCCCAAAGGAAGATTAATCTTAAGTACTATATGCGCTATCCCAAAAATGATAAACCCATATACTGTAGAGAGTACAAGTATTGATATAGTGTATGTTATGGCTCGAGCAATAAATAAACGAAGATCAAACATACGATTTCGTACCATACTATATCCGACCACAGCCACGATGATACTTGTAAACATAGGCCCTATCTCTATATAGCGGTAGTTGCCAAATAAAGGAAATATCAGATTGAATAACACTCCAAATAATGCTGCTATAGTAACGCCTTTAAAAAATAAATCAGCTTGCCTGGAATATAAACCACTAAGGGTTTTAGCTTTATTGTGAAAAACAAATAAAGTGTATGAGAAAGAAGATATTATAAATAGACTATATAGTGCATAGGTTGGTAAATATAAGGAAATCTCTTTTCCCCAAGAATGATAAACTACACCTTTCATCATTAAGTTTGGGACAAAAAGTAAAATCATTGCCACAGGAATGAAACTAAAAGCAAAAATTTGCGTAGAGATATTCTTCAACGTCAATTGATTTGGAAAGGTGTTTGCAAAAGTCACACCAGCAAGTGCAATAAAAACCGGTGCTAAGTAATAGAGCTGTGCCCACCCATACGCAATGCTCTCCTTATTGCTCTTCAAAAAACCCGCAATACCAACTACCCACAAAGCTATTGAAAGTGAAAATATTGAAAATGCTATATTGTTTATATTTTTATGATCACGAATAGTTACTGCCGCAGAAAAAATAAAGTTAGCAAACGCAAGCAGAATGAGAAAGCCAGTTATTGCCCAGTCCACATATACACTCTAACAACTAAGGCTATAATTTACCATAATCCAGAGCTTTGCTAATAGCTCAATCTTGACATTAATCGTTTAGCTAATTCGTGATACCTAATTATATCTGGTGTTTGCGCCGTCTCTAAAGTTTTTTGGAAACCATAGATAGCATATACGCCTTCTCTGGCAGGAACTTTAATTTCAGTGCTCATTGGATCGATTCCAGCTTCTTCAATAATTTCAATAACCTCACTAACGGTTCGCTGATATAGTCTAGGCCAAACTTTTTTAAAGAACCTCTGCTGTGGTCTATCGGCAAGCATATTACCTACTACTGCAATACCGCCTGGCCGTAAGACTTGCATAGCGTTCCTAAGAAATAACTCAGCGACACGGTAATTTACTCCAGCTAACCTAAGCGACCTTGGTATATATTCAAAAATACCGAGTAAATCAACCACATCTACAACCTCAGATCCAATAACATCGATAAGATCATCTGACATAATATTACTTTTTATTATTTGTATCCTGTCAGAGATACCATACGATTTGGACAAAGAGAAAGCACTAGCCAATGCCAAGGGATCATTGTCAACTAAAATCAGTTTCTCAATATTTACGCCGTTATGAATTAACCTATTAGCCATTTCATAGACCGGTCCTGCAGAACCACACGCTAGGCTCGCACAAACAATACCCTTTTCTTTATAGCGTTCGGCATTGCTTTCTATGTGTGTTTCGACCATATCAATTGCAGTATCCACTCTTGTCTGTACGGCTTGAGAGTCTATTACTCCGGTTAGAAAGTCTCTTGAGCTTGGATAAAACCCGGTTGCATCCTCCATGGGTGTGCCAATGAACGCCCTATACTTATCAATCATGGCGCTAGTTTTCTCGGGCCCATCTTCTGCTTGAAGAATTTGAACTGCCGATAAACCGTCAAATAGAGGCTCGTCATATACATCTGGATTTATACCTTCACCGAGAGTACTAATTGAACCTACATTATATAGTGGATGCAAAGCTATAGCTCTTTTTCTTAGCTGAAACCACGCATGACCCACTGGATGAACACCTGGGTCAAATAGAACTGTAGTACAATCTTCTCTCTCAGATAAAGTGTCTATCTCCTTGTCGACATCATCCTGTGTTTCTCTGTCTAACATATATCTGGGACTTTTATCCACGAAACTGACTCTATAACCTTTTGCTGACAGCTCTGATACATTTTGTATAGTACTAGATGTAACTTTAAAAGTGCGATCCTTATCACAAATGTCAACATCGGCTAATAAATCCCCAGGTATTGATAATAAATTGGCATCTGTAATTGTTAAACCGCCGGGATTGACATTGTTATTATCTAATCGTTCAGAATCGAACATATAACAATTCTGGTCATTAGGCTGTTGTAGTGCTTCTCTCATATATATTTACTTATTTACTTAAAATTACAGCACCTCCATAGATGGAAAAGATGCTGCCTATTACAAGCTTACTAACACTCTCAGTATATCATAAGTGTTATAAAATATCAAGACACTGTAGTGGTTCACTACATCGAGGACACTTCTGTCTCTAGTTTGGCTTTGTATTCGTTGGGTGTCAAATAGTTTAAAGATTGGTGCGGTCTGTAGTTGTGGTATTTTGCTAGCCATTCGTTAATTAGTATCTGTTGCTCTTGTTTGCCTGAGGCTAGTGCTCCCCACCTAAAGCACTCTTTCTCTAAAGTGCCTATGAATCGCTCTACGTGGGGTTTGTCTTTGGGAGTATGCGGTCTTGCCCAGTAATGCTCTAATGGCTGGCTTGCCAGTAGTTCGGCAAATGCTCCATGGTTTTCGCTGCCATTGTCGGTTAGCACTGCTTTTGGTAGTCCTAGTTCATGAATAGCCCGTTTCCAGGCTACAGCTCCTTGTCCCGAGGATATAGAGGTACTGACATAAACACTGACTTGTTTGGTAACAACATCAATTGCTACAAAACCGTATTTCTTACCGTCTAAGAATGGTAGATGTTTAACGTCTACTTCTATTAGATCTCCTGGTTTAGCTATCTTAAGCCCTCTAGGCTTTCTTAACTTGGCTATCTGTTGACGGCGCTGAGGATGACTCTTGGGCTTAATAGGAGATGTATAGAAAAGATTGTACCTAGAGATAATACGGCCAATAGTAGAAGCGCTGACGCTGTATCCGTAGTCCCGCTTCAGGATGACTGCCAACTTGTACTTACTAAACTGTAGTGGTTCACTACATCGTGGACACTGGGACCCGTGGAATAGTTATGTCTAATGTAGCACAGAATTCATCGGGTGTTAGGTAATTTAATGCCTGGTGGGGACGAAAAAAGTGGTAATCGTTCAATTAGTGGTTAATCTGAGCCTGTAGTTTAGTAACACTGCCAGCTGATCTATCCTCATCTAGGCACTCCTGCTACAGCTTGCCAATAATGTTTTCTACATGTGGTTTGTCCTTTGGAGTATGCGGTCTAGCAAAATATTGGGTTACTCCTACTTGCTTTAGATAGGCATATGTCAACCTACCTTTTCTACGAACACCTTGTCTCTAGTTTTGTTTAGGTTAGCAGCATAGGCAGCGGGTGTAGTTTTTAATGCCGTATGGATTCTTTTGTATTGTAGTAGTGGATTTGTGGGGCAATAGCCTCATATACTTCGGCTAGATCACTAAATCTAATTAATGAACCAAGTTCGGTTTTAAATGTGCCAAACCATCTCTCTATGAACCCGTTTTGCCAAGGACTAGCTTTGTTACTGGCAGATAAGGTTATCTCCATCTCCTGGCACAGTAGATCGTGTTTATGACTTAAATACTCACTGCCTTGGTCAGAATGGAGTATCGCTGGTGGACTGTGTTTGGATATAGCATCCAGTAATGCCGAATACGTCAGTTTACTACTGTGGTTAGTGCCTAATCTCCAGCCAACAGCCTGACTGGTTTTAAGGTCGAGTACTACCAGCCCAGATAACAAAAACTATGCTCAAACCATAGATATGTAAAATCCTGCACCCAAGCTGACACATTGACCACGTCAGAGTAATCCATACTATCTTGAGGTCTGGCTTCATCCTTAAACACGGCATAGTTATGCAAGGCATTAGGCGGAGCACTAATCTCTGGTCTACCACCTCTGTATCTTCGTTTTTTACTAGCTACAGGAATCTTAATACCGGCTAGATTACGGATTCTTCTAGTCTTCTTCTCATTCCAACCTAAATGAAGAGATAGCCGGTAAACTCCGTAAAATGGATGCTCTAAGTGAACGGCTTTTAGCTGAGCAATATTGGGCGTTTTAGCTCAGCCGTTGCTCTCCCTAGCAGGTTATATAGTTGTTCGTTCTCCTTCTTTAGTCGGTTATTCTCGAGGATTATGTTTTTATCTCCGCCAACTACTGCCTTTTTTAACCAGCCATAGATAGTTCTAGGATCTACTCCGAACTTTATAGCTGTTTGACTGACTGGCATGCCTTTATTCTTAACCTGGTCTATTGCTTCAGCTTTAATATTAGGGTCAATGACCTTGAAATTACCTGGCATGACATCCTCCCGAATTACTCAATTAATTGTACTGTGTTAGCTAAGGACAGGTGTGTTCATTTTAACGGGAGGGTTACACCTGAGCTGATTACGTATGAGAGCCTTGCTAGACTCGCTACAATTAGTATCAGCAGTGTCCAATATGTTATGAACGGATATACAATTTATTGTAAAAACCAAAAAGCTGTCTTAGGATTATTATTATGGCTAAGATAGCGATTGTTGAAGATGATCAAACCATTTCGCAGATGTATCGCTTTAAGTTTGAGGCTGAAGGCTATAAGGTAGAGACAGCCGAAAACGGTAAGCTCGGGCTTGAGCTTATTGAATCCATGAAGCCTGACATAGTACTACTTGATCTGATGATGCCGGAGATGACGGGCGATCAAGTCCTTGAGAAAATGCGCAATTCAGCTTGGGGTAAAGACATTAAAGTCATAATCTTAACTAATATGGGTGAGCAAGAAGTACCCCAGACTGTCAAAACTTTAGGTGTTAGTGCCGTAGTCCTTAAGGCCAATATGACACCTAGACAGGTTTTTGAACTGGTTAAGAAACATTTGGGTTAAAAATGAATATTGCGATTGTAGGATTTGGCCTTGAAGGCAAGGCCGCATATGATTATTGGAAAGGGAAAGGAAACATTACTGTTTGTGACCTCAATAAAGTTGAAACCCCGAATGGAGTAGAACTTCAATACGGAGAAAATTACCTTGCAGATATAGACCGTTTTGATCTTATAGTACGCTCACCGGCAGTTAAGCCTAAAGACATAGTAAGAGCAAGTGGCAAATCGGATATTTTAGATAAAGTCACCACTAATTCAAATGAGTTTTTCAGAGTATGTCCTACCAGAAACATCATAGGGGTAACCGGTACTAAAGGAAAGGGTACCACCTCAACTTTGATTGCCAAGATGCTTGAATCATCCGGTAAACAAGTTCATTTAGGTGGCAATATCGGTTTGGCACCGTTAGATTTACTGAAAGATAATATCCAAATTGACGATTGGGTTGTATTGGAGCTTTCCAGTTTTCAGTTGGTAGATCTAAAGTACTCACCCCTTATCGGTATTTGTCTTATGGTCACAGCTGAACACTTAGACTGGCACACTGAAGTAGATGAATACTATAACGCTAAAACTATGATGTTCCGGCATCAGACTACAGAAGACATCGCGATTTACCTTGGAAGTGATCCCTATTCAAAACGTATCGCTTCAACCGGTGAAGCCCGGAAGATTCCCTACTTCATTAAGCCCGGTGCGCTGATTGACAATGGGTTCGTCTCGATTGACGATCAAAATATTTGCCATACTTCAGAACTCGGGCTTATAGGAAAGCACAACTGGCAAAATGTCTGCGCCGCTGTAACCGCCGTTTGGCAAGTAGATAGAAATATTGACACCATTAAAAAGGTTTTGATGAGTTTTAAAGGGCTTGAGCACCGACTTGAACTAGTAAGTGAGATCAACGGTGTTAGCTTCTACGATGATAGTTTCGGGACCACGCCTGAAACGGCAATTGTAGCCATGGAAGCGTTTGATAAGCCAAAAATTATCATCTTGGGAGGATCGGATAAGGGAGCAGATTACACCCAATTGGCTCATGCAGTCAAAAGAAACAACGTTAGGACAGTGGTATTGATAGGTGACCAAGGACCAAGAATAAAAACCGCACTGGATAAGGCAGGTTTTACTGCAAGCGTTTCAGGTGGTTCTGACATGCGAAATATTGTCAAAAACGCCTTTACGGCAGCCCAACCCGGTGATGTTATATTACTTTCTCCGGCTTGTGCCAGTTTTGATATGTTCATCAATTATAAAGATCGTGGTAATCAATTTAAACAAGCCGTGTTAGAGTTTGCCGCAAGTGACGAACAATAGCGTCTTCAGGTTGAATTACCCAAGCCTTGTTTTTCGCCTCACGTTTAATATCTTCCTCGATCCAATGGTAGTGTGTACAGCCGAGTACGATTACATCAGCACCCTGTTGAACCACTGATCGTACCATACCGGAAATCCTGTCGTGATCCATAGCCTTGTTTTCGATTAAAGCAGCCCAATCCCTACAATCAGGTTCAATTACTCTAACGTTCTTGGCATAATCGGCTTTGAGTTGATTGTAGCGTTTACTGGCAAGAGTTGCTGGAGTGGCACATACGGCTACAGTTCCGCTCTTGGTTAGTGAAGCTGCCGGTTTTACCATCGGTTCCACGGCAATCAGCGGAACTTTAATTTTTTCTCTCAATTCACTAATTATAGTAGTAGTTATAGTATTACAGGCAACAACTATAACATCGCAACCGTCGGCTTCCATCCGGTGTAAGATCGGGTAGGCGAGGGAAAACAATTCCCGGTTGCTTTTAGTACCATAAGGAACATGCTCGTGATCATTGACGAACCTTACATCAATATCGGGAAAGGCCTTTTTGATCGCATTGGCCACTGAAAGTCCTCCCACACCGGAATCAAATACACCGATAGTTGTCATTTACTTTTACCTCTATGACTGTTTTCTGCTGCCCGAATGACATTTTCAAAAAGGGCAGTAATAGTCAACGGACCGACACCCCCCTTTTGAGGAGTAATGGTTAAATCTTCTCGTGAATATACGTCAGGATCAACGTCGCCAACTGTCTTACCGTCTTCGCTTGCCACTCCGGCGTCCACAACTACCGCGCCCGGTTTAATCATTTGAGATTTCAGCACGTACGGTCGTCCTGTAGCGGTAATAATAATATCGGCGGTTCTGGTTAAATCAAGTACATTCTTGGTTCTTGAGTCGGCCACTGACACATCCACGCCACTGTTCATCAATATTTTTTCTAGTGGTTTTCCGACTAATTTACCCTTACCTATCAGGACGATTTTTTTGCCGGTTAGGTCTATATTAAACCCCGATAGCAGCCATAAAATCGCCATGGGTGTAGCCGGTTCGAATTCGGCTTTTTTACCAAGTGCATCGACGTCTTTTTCGGGAGCGACAAGGTTGACCAGTTCTTCTGTTTGTTTAGAATCCTCAAGTGGCAGTTGGATTATTATGCCGTGAACTTTTGGGTCTGAGTTTAACTTGGAAAGCAGAGACTTAACTTCAGCTTGCTTGACTCTATAAACTTCTACTTTAATACCTATATCTTGAGCATAGCGTTGTTTCAATCTGACGTAGAGATCTATAACCGAGTTATCGACAGTTTTAATTATGCTAAGCTGCGGTACCAGACCATAATTCTGTTTCAGTAGGCGTACACTGCGTGCTTGCCGCTCTTTAATGAATTCTGCCAGTTCTTTACCTAATAACAGTTTCATTGATTTCCTTATTTTATCAGTTTATGTATAAACTGTTGTTCTATTGCCAAAACAGATATAATTTTGCTAAAGTCTTTTGGTACATTTCATGTTGGGCCAGTAGCTCAGCTGGTTAGAGCACCTGCCTCTTAAGCAGGGTGTCCAGGGTTCAAGTCCCTGCTGGCCCTCCAAAATAACATTGACTAACTTAGTCCTTTTTTAGTACAATAGGCTCATGAGCACTACGATTAACGTTCACGATTTTAAAACAAATTACTCTAAATATCTAGAGAGGGTCATTGGTGGTGAGGAAATATTACTTGGTAAGCACGGCAAGGCTGTTGCTAAAATCGTTGCCTTACCAAATGCCAACAATGAAACACGAAATCTCGGTATGCTTAAGGGTAAAGTATGGATAAGTGACGACTTTAATGAACCAATGACAGATTTATGGAGCATGGTAGCCAACAAAAAATGACTCTATGATTTTACTGCTCGATACTAACACTTTTATATGGTCACTTGCTATCACTGAGAAACTGGGTAGACGTGCGCTTGCTGACATTAGTAACAATAAAAATCAGGTGTATGTTTCTAGTATCTCATTACTAGAATGTGCTATAAAAATTCGAACCGGTAAGCTTAAGCTCTCTCTAGAATTTTCTGAAGTCGATAGATATTTGGAAGAGGCTAATATTCAACAAATGCCTTTTAATACTTGGGCAGCTGAGCACTATCTTAAATTACC
>JAJYZG010000001.1 GCA_021800155.1 bacterium | reverse complement strand
ATGGCGTGTTTCATAGCTCTCTTCATAGTGAGAATTACGGTAACACTATTAGTATCTAACCGGTACTATTTCGGTAACATTACTTTTTATCTAATGCGTGTTGCTTGTCTTGTTCATTCATGAACAGCTATTATAAAACATTAAGTCAAATACCAAAGCTTCAGCTGTTTATCATAATATAACAATTATGGCCGGCCTTAGGTTAGAATAAATATTTAACACATGCCAATCATTTACTTTGCGACAACCAATGCAGAAAAGATCCAGATTGCTCAGACAGCATGCACCGAATTTAATATTTCGTTGCATGTAGTCGATCTAGCTATTGACGAAATTCAAGGCGAAGACCCTGGGCGGATTGTCAGAGATAAGGTATCCCGTGCTTATGCTAAAGTTAACAATCCCGTTGTGGTTAGTGATGACTCCTGGGATATTAAAGCCCTAAACGGTTTTCCCGGTCCTTACATGAAGTCGATTAATCATTGGTTTAAGCCTGACGATTTTTTGCGGTTGATGGATGGAATTGAGGATCGAACCATCGTCCTTCATCAGCTATTGGCTTACACTGATGGTAAGACTACTAAAATTTTTAAGAATGATATTTATGGAAAGATCATTGATCAGGTGCGTGGCGCATATGATAAATCTCCCAATATGACCGTTATCGCTTTAGATGAGGATAATGGCAAAACCTTGGCCGAAGTGTTTGAAAGAAGTAAAGTGGTAAGAGCTGAACGATATCAGGAGCGGCATGACGTTTGGCTCAAATTTATTCACTGGTACAAGCAATTGTAGTTAAGCTAATTTTTGGATAGTTTAAGTTAATTCATGCAGGGTCAGCCACGTGCAATTATGAATAACTATGTTTCAACCAAGAAACGATATAATGGGGGTATGAAACTATACCGATTGTGAAGGATTTTATGCTCCAAAAGCCTATTACGATTAAGAGGTTCTATACGTACTATCCTTTAGTTGTTTTGGCTATTGTAATAATTGGAGTGATCGAGACGAATATTCACTTTTTTAAGGTCGGTCTTGAAGGTGCACCATTTCTTTTGTTGGTCGCAATAGTTGCGCTTCTCGGTGATGTTTTCAGCGGTGTTTTGGCGGTTATATTATCCGGAATCACGTTATTTTATGTAGTTGCTCCAATCGGTTTTTCGTCCAGCTCCACTAAATGGATCAAGCTGTCAGAGTATTTAATTGCTGCTATTGTGGCCTGCCTTTTATCTTGGTGGGTGAGAAGATTGCAAAAAAACAACTTAGGATTGTCTGAAACAGTGCACCAACTTCGTTCTCTAACCAGCGGCTTGCAAAAAGAACTAAAAATTAGCAAAAAAGATTTGCGTATGCTGGAAAAGATTAACAAACACCTTGACTTAATAGTTAACGAATTCATGCAAGATGATAATTACTGGGAGGATCGACTGGCGAAGCACAGCAGCAAGTCGAAGTATTTTCGCAAGTCTGTCAATAAAAAATTAACTCATTAGCCTAAGGACCGTTAAAGCCAAAAAGCGCTACCCATCAGGGCTTTATTTAGCTGCATCTAATTTCCCTATTTGACCAGTAAGGGTAAGTGGCTTATGCTAAAAATAACTTAAGAAAAGAAGTACATGAGCCGGAATGTATTAGCAATTGGTTTTGGACTTATCATGGTGGCTTTGATTGTGACGCTCGATATAGTGTTTTTCAGGCACCGAACGCTAGCCAGACTGATCGCTAATGTTTCCATCGTGATTGTATTTATACTGATTTACTTGATTTTTATAAGAAACGCATAAAGACTACCTAATAGAAAATAATTAGGCTATTGGGGGGGGGTAACACCCTTATTAAGAAGCTCTATTTGGTAAGTGCTTAAATACACTTGCAATTAAGTTTACTTAGCTCAATATTAATCTCAGCTTTATTTTACTCGCCTAAGTGACATAGTTTTGCTGTTTTCCGATAGAATGGTCACGCCCGGGATTGACAGTAAGCTTCCCAGTTATTGGATTAAGTTTTTTGGTATCTGTCAGCAGTCTGTTATTTGATCCGCTAAATTTTTGCTAGTAGTTATGCCGCGCAAAAGACTAGCATGCTACTATCCTTCGTTGTACGATATATGAATATTATGTCTCCGTTAAGGGTTGAAATTTATAGACTATCGTCTGAAGCTTGGCAGCTAGTCGCGGAGCTTACCTCGGACGATCCTAATGGATCAATTTCAGACAATCTCGCTGATGGCACCAGAAATATCTATATGTTCGGCGTTGCTCAAACTGGTCGTAATGCCTTTATTGCCCGGTCTATTTTCGGGTTAGATGTTGAATACGGATCACAAAGAGCGGTTGATACTTCTGGCTTTGAAACTATAGCTCTACTAAAGAGTGGCGAATCTTATGAAATGGAAGTTATGACTGACAGAAGCCCGGCACCTAGAAAAATCAGATTTAGCTATAGCGAATAATCGGTTTTTTCGCTTAAACAAAACAGTTAGTTGTTCGGATAGATTATTTTAACCAGTAGGTTGCGCCAGGATTCATTATATTTATTATTTTGCCCTACTCTCTTAATCAAACCGTGTTAACATGCGTTTATGGGCAATAAAATAGCGGTGCGCGGAATTGCGCTTTATAAAAACCAGCTCTTGTGCGTCAAGCTCAAGCCATATACCGAAAATTTAAAAAAAGATCATTCATTCTGGTGTCTCCCGGGTGGCGGTCTAGAAACGGGCGAGACTTTACTCGAAGCTATTACCCGCGAAATGATCGAAGAAACCGGCGTTAAGCCGATAGTCGGTAACTTACTCTATGTTCATCAGTTTAGACATGGGCCGAAAGAATATCTTGAGTTCTTTTTTCATGTTACAAATAGCCGTGATTATTTAAGTATCGACCTAGCAAAAACTACACATGGCCTAAAGGAGATTGAGGAGGTTGATTTTGTCGATCCAACTAAGTTTAAAGTTCTGCCGAAATTTTTAGCGACAGAGCCACTTAACGCCCATGTGTTAAATAACGAACCAACTAAGATAATGTCCTATTTATAAAGCATAATCGGGAATTAACAGTTAGGTGGAGTTGGCTTTTGCTAGTATATTATTATTTTTAGATCTGAGGTTTAAGCTTCTTTGTTTGTCTTTAGTTCTGCAAATTTGGTCGCCATTGTCAGGTTGTTGCGCGTCAGACGCTTGATACTTAATTCGTCAGTTTTTCCGCTAGCGAGACGCAAGTTCTTTTCTGAACCTTGTAAATATTCTTTAGTTTTTTCTAGTTTCTTGATTGCTTCATCAATGGATTTAATGGCTCCATTGAATTTGCTATGAGCAGCTGCATAATTATCTTCAAGATATTTGGCCACTCCGCTTACAGTATCTTCGAACCGAGTAATATCCAGTTCTTGGTTTTTCACTAGTGCTAGCTCGGCCTTGTATTTAAGCGAGCTTAATGCGGCGTTACGCAACAAGGTTATTATTGGGATAAAAAATTGCGGACGGACAACGTACATCTTGGGATATTCGTGTGACACATCGGTGATTCCGCTAAATAGTTCACTATCGGCTTCTAGCATGCTAACAAGCACTGCATATTCACAGTGTTTTTCATTGCGATCTTTATCTAACTCCTTAAAGAATTCTTTGTTTCTATGTTTAGTCGAAGTTTGATCGGCCTCGTTCTTCATCTCAAACATTATTGATATGATTTCTACCCCGCCGTCGTCAAACTCACGGTAAATATAGTCACCCTTGCTACCGCTACTGGCGTCATTATCTTTGCCGAACTGAGCATTTTGAAATGCACCGGTAGCGCGTAGTTGCTCAAAGGCAATTTCGCAATGGCGTTCTAAAGTTTCGCCTAGCATTTTAGTCGACAGCTTGGTCTTTAGGTCCTTATATAAGGCAACGGCGTTTTCCGCACTTTTCAGATTGCTTTCGAGAGTGTTAATTCGTTCATCATAAGTTTCTTTTAAGGTATCAACGGCCTGTGTGACTGCTAGCTTCTTCTCAATCTCGATACTATTGAGCTTGGCGCTCAATCCATCGCGTTCTTTTTCGATTTTTGACACAGCTTCGTTGACAGCCAGTTTTTTAGCCAGCTCAAACGAGCTAATTTTTTCGTGTAATTGAGCAATTTCTGTTTCTTTTTCGGATATTTCGGTTGCCAGCTTGCTCCTAGTCTGTATCTCGGTGTTTTCTATCGTTTGTTGGAGACGCTCGTTCAGCTCTTTCTTAAATTCGCTATCTCTGACCTGTCTTAGAATTACCGCAAACCCGGCTTCGTCAATTTTGAAGGTCTTCCCGCAGTGGGGACACTTAATTTCGTGCACGGTTCCCTACTTTCCCAATGACTTATAGTGGCATCTACATGGTTTAGCTTTGCTATAAGAGTAAACTTAATTATTACACAGATGATGGGTTTAACGAATTTAAGCAAAGACTATTTTAGAATTACACTAGCCGACTTTATTTGATGAATTAAGTCCTGCCTTTAGCTAAGTTCATTAACTCTTTCTTTTAAACAAACTATTAGCGTGTCTGAATATTTTTTCGAGATAAGGACAAACTGCTCAGTCTGTTAATCAAGACTAATAACATCTGGATAATTCTGATAGCAAATAGATTATCCTCCGCTCGATTTAGTTTCATCAAACTTGAAGAAGCATTTCTTGCCGACAATATCTGCTCTTATAGTCTTCAGCCCAATCTTTGTTTGGAACATCTATGATTGTCATTGGTAGGCCGTATGCCTCTCTGAGTGTTTGCGTTCCGAGAGGTACCATGAGGTTATTCTCGTGAGCATCTGGCCAGTAGGCAGTGTCTGGATTTATGCCAACAGAAAGCAATGCCTCGCTCCCTATTTTAATTATTTGTTCTCTTTCCTCACTTTCCCTAAATGACTGATGTTGGTCGGGAGTAGTAAACAAGCAAGACAGATTGACACCATCAACTTTGCTCATTATGGTAACAGCTGTATGACCTGCTCCGCTGTTAAATGGTTGCAAATGAGCCAAATATCTTGGGGCATCTAGCAATATAGGTCTATCAACATTAGCTAAACCGGCTGCTAGAGCAATATTAACGGCGGTATTGCTAAAAGGTTCAGAATGTAATTTAGCGACTAAGTCGGGTTCGCCTATTACCCCCTTAACTACTCCGAGCGATCCTCGACCGATAGTTTCCCCCAGCCTAGGCAATAACTGGCCCGTACAGGCAAAACGCACAAGATTTTCTATGCTCGGATGTTTAGAAAGTTCACTTTCTGAAAAACGAGCAATGCCCGATTGACCATTTGCTATTTCCCAGCTTACGCCTTCACAGATACGGAAATTACTCATTCTATTATAATAACATAAATAGCCAGATAATCAATAATATTGTGTGACTTCTATTATTTATGCTTATGTTATTTCTGCTAACTTTTGCATTATAGTACTTGTTTAGCTAATAACAAGAGAATTGAAGTTGTTAATTCAACTATCTCTAGACTTAAGAGCAAGCTAGTTTAAGAAAGTCGTGGATAAACTTAGTCCAGTCGATCTGCATAAAGCATGCTTCGATGTGATGATTTTTCTCGGGCCAACTAATTGCAAATTAGTTATGAGTGATGGGGATTGTTAATAGTCTCAATAACTTGAACATCTTTGATACTCTGTCTTATCTAAATAAACAGCTATGAACCCGTCAATGTGATCTAAAGAGTTTCGCTGGCTAGACCTTATGTCTTTTACGAGGCAGTTCATTTAACTGAACCTATAGATATTTGGGCATAGGTATCAAGATTTGCTCAATTAGCTACCAATTTAAAATAGCTAGAACGGCGACAAATTACCGAATGGGTATGGCTTAACTGCCAAGACAGTCCTCTCTATAGGTTATATTCATTGTAGAATTAGCGCCCTTCCGACTCGACATGTAGAATCCTTCGTTATGTCCCAGCACACTGTTCGGTCCGCCCTTCGCATAGTAGGACCTGGCTTGTCCAAAACAAGCATTTAGTTTTGGCGAAGTAGCTCCATTTGATGAACCAAAAGTATCAAAAGCGGCAAAAGTCGGAACGCTTAAGCCAGCCACTAAGCCGCCACTTATCACGACTGAAACGGCGATTTTCTTAACTCTTGACATGCCTTTCAAATATCGATTGTGTTGGACAAATCTTTTTCTCTGAATGTATAGATTGTTTTTTACCATATATCCCCCTTGCACATTAATGATGTTTTTATTTTAACACTTAATTTCAGATAATCTAGTAGTTGAAATATGTATACGTATTCATTTAAGAGGTTCGGTCTAGCAACCAAGTCTGGACATTTTATGGCTAATTTTGGCTCAGGCTTCTGGTCTCGAACTTAATAAGCATCTTTTAGCTTTGCGTGGCTACTAAACGTGTATTCGTAGCCACTTATTATCACTACTGGTATATTGTTTCCCCTCTGACCCATTACTAGACCAGCAGCTGCGGCAAGCATATCACATGCAGTCTCAGGCGAATCATTCTGGTTGCGAATGGGCGGCACACCATATAGGCCAATACATAGTTGTGTTGCACCGGTAATCCCTTCTCTTCCGTCGCTATCCGTAATCATAACTCCAACGTTTGCATTAAAATTGGCCGATAGTTTTCTACCTATTTTACTGGCTGAAAGGTCAGGATCATCTGGGAGCGTCAAGACGGTGTTCTCATTAACTTTATCAATTCCGGAGCTTGTGAGGAATCTACCAATGTGATTCTTCACACCAATCCATGATCCGTTTATTTTAATATTTTCTTCAACGTGGTCTGCTTGCCCAATCATTAGTTGGATGACACGCGGGTCTTTTTTGCCAATTATTTTATACAAACGTTCTGCTTCAGGTGTTGTTGTAATTTTGCGAAGATCAATATACCTATCTTCCGAAATCGAAACTATCTTAGATGCTACACAAACTACGTCGCCCTCTTTTAACAAAATTCCATTCTGGCGGATTGAGTTAGTTATAATAGCCGAAATATCGTCCCTGGATTTTATTGTCGGCATGTTTTCAATGGGTTTTATAACTAGCGCGTGATCCATGAGTTAAGTATAGCTAATAATGTCGGTCACTTGTTACACCTTGCACTTATCGAAGATCTCCTATGAAATATAGACTTTGATGTGGTTGACTTGAGCGGGATCTCGCCCCTATCAGATGACATAAAATTACGAGGGATTGATTAATTTAAGCATCAGCTTGGAGGTACCGTGGTGGGCTTTAAAAGATACGGGGGACATAGCAATGCACGATAAACAAGCAACGATATACAAAACTATGGGTTGGGATAAGCACCAACTCCAAAACCTTGAGCAGTTACGCCAAGCGATTTATTTGTCGGCAGTCAAAACTCATTATGATATAGTTTGTGGCACGGGTGATTTTGGTTGCCTAGCATCTAGCATCACTGTAAGATGGTTCATTGTGGGTGGGGTAATCAAAAAGCAATCGCTAGACTAAGAGCTCCTTGGCTGATAGCCGGCACGAATTATCTCAAAAGTAAAGAGCACCAGCTTTTTAGTAATATGCTATATTTTTGGCTCGGCAAATGGTTCTTGTTCCAAACTTTTAAACTGTTAGACGACGTAAAAGAAATAGCTGATGCTAATGAAATAAGACAACTGATTGACTATGAGGATGAATAAAGTCAATCATTTCGGTTTATTAAAACTTTCTAGGTGTTTTTTGTGGCGAAGCATACGCTTAGGTATAGAGGAGAGTTGAAATGGTTAAAAAGTGTTTACGGTGTCGTAGTAACAAGATTGGTAGGGATGGCAAGCAGAGCGGTCGACAGCGTTATCGCTGCAAAGATTGTGGCTACCGTTTCCAGTTAACTCGCTACCAGCCCAAGCAACAGCAGGCTGAGCTTAATGAATCATATGTATGGGGCAAGCAAACACTCAAGCAATTAGCCGAGACTCAAGGTAAAAGTATCCCTTGGGTTAAAGAGCAGCTAGACAAACACAACCAGCTGACTAAAGTTGATCTCGGTCCGGCTAGTATACGCAGTCATACCTGGGCAGCTGTTAATCCAGATATTCCTCCTAAAGAAGTAGTTTTAGTCATTGATGCTTTTTACTACCATAGGGGTGATGGTACCATGTTGTTTCGGGCCAGCAACTGTTCTGCTAACGTCCTCTAGTTTCCGACTAACTCAGAGACTATAGCCGAATACGCTATGGGTGTAGCTTACCTAGAAGCTTTAGGTTTTACGGTCCAGGCCATTGCCTGTGATGGCCGAAAAGGAGTATGAGAAGCTTTTAGTGCTAACTACCCCGTACAGATGTGCCAGTTTCACCAGTTGCAGATAGCCAACAAGTACTTAACCCGCCATCCACAGTTACCAGCTGACGTTGAGCTAAGACGCATTGCTTTAACGTTAAGCTACACTACTGAAGCGGTATTAACCGCTAAGCTGGAGCAGTGGCATAAACGTTGGGGCAGCTTCATTAAACAGCGAACTATTCATCCTGACGGTAAACAATGGAGCTACACGCATAAAAGATTAAGGAGCGCTTACCGGAGCCTATCTAACAACCTACCGTACTTGTTTACCAACCAGTCATATCCTAATTTGGCCATACCAAATACTACCAATAGCCTAGACGGGTCTATTACCCTCATTAGGAAGATGCTTAGCCTACATAGAGGCCTCGCTAATTCTAGAAAGATTTACCTAACAGATGAGCTCTTGAGAGGAAAAACACCTGAAAATTTTCATTAGCTCATTATTTCATAGATATTGATTGACTTTCTTATATGTTGTTGAGCTATCTAGGGAGATTGCAGTAACTAAGAGTTACTTACAGGGTCCGCTAGGGCTAGGTAATGGAGTAACTTGTAAACAGTAAAAAATAGAAACACTTGGCTTACCACGATAGGGGAAGTTATAACTATTATAATTTTAGATAGTGCGTAATGGGTATTGTTAAAGAAGTATGTTTTTGGTTAGCTGAAACCATGAAAGATAATATAGATTTTTGGCAGGATGTGCTTAATGACCAACCTCAATCCTTTAAAGATTGGTTCGAGCGAGAAAAAGCTTTTCTACGAGAAAATATCAAATCCGACAGCCTAGTTCTTGAGGTTGGCTGTGGTAATGGAAGAAGCATCTTTGATTTACTTAGTGTTACGCAGAACATTACTGGGATCGACCATGACCCTAAGACCATAGATGAAGCAAAAAAGAACTTCTCAAGTTATAAAACTATTAATCTGCAAGTGGCAAACGCAACAGCACTCCCATTCAATAACAATACATTTGAATATGTATTGTGTTTGTCTACATTCGTAAACTTTGCGGACGCTAAATACCGCGCCCTAGAAGAAATGAAGCGAGTATTAAAATCTGATGGCAAGATTATCATGAGTGTCTATAACGAAGATGCCTTGCCAGACAGGATGAGCATTTATAAAAAAATCGGGCTAAAACTTCAATCTGTGGATAACGGTAAAGTGGTGTTTGATGAAAACTTTGTTGACAATATATCGGAGCAATTCAGTGAATCCGAACTTTTAGATATTTTTTCTAAATCTAATCTTAAGGTCGATAAACTGGAAAAATTAGAAGTTGCATATTTAATTATGCTTAGCATTTAAGCTCGTATAGAGACAAAAATAATACGGTTTCAATTCTAGCCCTGGCATACAAAAAGTCAGAACTCAATTAACAGTTCTGACTTAATCTATTCTGGCTTGGCTCCAGCTAGTAAGTGGGTTGCGAAGTTTAGACCTATCTGATTATCAAGCTTTTGTTGATGTAACCGAAGCTAATGTAAAACACCAACTCCAGCTATTACACTAATCTCAATCTCAGCACCTAGTGGCAACGCTTTGACGCAGACGGCTTCTCTAACAGGATATGGTTTATTGAAATAGGTCGGGTAGACTTTATTAAGTTCTGGCATCTCTGACATATCAGTTACATAAATAACAACTTTAACTATATTATCCAGTGTGGCATTAGCTGCTTCTAAAATGGCTCTAATGTTATTAAAAACCTGGTCAACCTTCTCCTTAGTGGTGCCTTTTACTAAAGTATTATCAGGTAATGTATGTATCTGGCCCGAAACGAACACTAACCCGTTACTTGTAATTGCTTGAGATAAAAAGTTAGGAGCTGAAGGTGCTTTATCTGCTGAAGACTCTTCTTTCATAAGATAATAATACCAGATTTTCTAGTACATTAACTCAATGCGAATCTTAGCTTTTGGCGACATCATCACTTTTGGCTAAGGAGACAGTCAAGGTGGTTGGGCAGATAGGTTTAAGCGTGAACTATTATCGGCAAACCACACTTCAAAAAGCCAGCACTCAGATATACAACTTCTTAATTTAGGTATAGGCGGTGATACGTCAAGAGGATTACTTGAGCGGATTGAAAATGAAATAAAGTCCAGATATAAAGACGACCTAGTTTTAACAATTGCTGTAGGAGTTAATGATAGTAGAGCTGTTGACAGTAAAGAAAACTATTATGTACCACTTAATGAGTATCAAAAGAATATAAAAGAGATTATTCAAATTGCCAAAAAATACACTCAGAAGATACTAATAATTGGGTTGACTCCAGTTGCTCAAGAAGAGCTTGATCTCAAAAACTACTGGTACTACAATTCTAAAATTTAACAGTATGACGAAGTCCTGAAAGACATTGCTAATCAGGGAAACCTGCCGTTTGTAGCATTACTTGAACCTATGAGTAGTGGTGATGTAAACTCACTTTTTATAGATGATGGACTGCACCCCAATGACAGGGGCTACAGTTTTATGTTGGAGCGAATTCGGCCCAAGGTATTAGAATTAATTGAAAGTCAGCCTGCCTAAAACCGCAATATAGAACTACCCATAGAAATGTTCGGTTTTACAGTTTCAAAATTAATTTGTTTCAGGCTTTGATATGTAAAGCAGTAGAGTGACGACTGTATGTAGCACTAACCATGCCCGTCTTTTAGTGGTTGCAACTGCTTTGTGGCTATCTCCATCATTTGAATGTGTCGCAGGTGCCCATATAACCAATAAACTGATTGCTTCAATATACTTTTGGTCAGCACCTTTAAGTAGTGTATGTTTGGCTGAACTTAGTAGGTCCTGAAAATTGTCGCCGTTGCAACCAAGTTTTCATAAGCCAATCTGTAGAGCTCTACTACTACAACTTTGAACGCATCCACAGCACCCTAGGCATGAGCCCAGTGGCTTACGCTGTCTCACTATCAGCCTAAATCCTTAAAGAAACAGTGTTCAGAATTTGGGGTCCTTGACAGTAGCGAGCATTGAGCTTGCCTCCGCTTAAAATTTGATCACGACGATCAACAACTATTTTGGAGCACCAATCAAAAAATCGCTCGGCTGATTCTATCTGCCCAGTACGGTTCATGCCATTGGCAACAAACGATCCATCTCTAAACCAAGAATAATTATAGACAGCAAAATTTGGTGAAGATGGATAAGCGCCGCTACGTTGCTGGTATTCAAGCATTACCGCCGAACTCTTTTCGACAGCTTCGTTGATTGCTTCGTTTGAAAGTTCCGTGTTTGTTTGGCCAGTGTCTTCGATGCCATCAACCATAAAACTAGTATAGCAAAACCATAAGCGCTTAATGTAAAGTGCTTATGGCTGGCTCGGCATTTGGTTCTGGAATATAGCCTTAGATGACATCTCAGAGTTTAGCATCGAGGATATAAAAGTTGTCTTAGGGGCGATAAGTTTACCCGTAAAGTTGACTATGGGTGCCCACCATTTGATACAGGTAAACTTCACCACCGATGACTTCGTATAAAGCTCTTACATCTCCCGTTATGTCTATACTATGGAAGCGTTTCATCTTGCCACTTAATTGGTGTAATCGTAATGACTCGTCTCTCGGATTGATGGCCCATAAACTTATCGCATCTTTTGTTTTTTGTTGCAACTTTGGGGTGAGCTTAGCGTATTGTTTCTTAAACTTTTTACTGTATCTAATTGTCATTTTGAATCAAGCCATGCGAAGCTTTCGGTTAGGCTGTCGAAAGCTGGAGAAAAGTCCTCAAGGTTGCCTTTTCTCGCTTTCCTCGACATTTCTAATAGCTCAGCTTCAAGCTCGGGCTTTAGTCTTGGGGAGTCGGTTATGGTTATGCTTCGGGTATTGACGAATTCTCGCAAACTTGCAGAGACCACTATGCTTATTGGTAAGCCTATTTCTTTGGCTACATCTTGTGCCCTCTTCTTTAAAACAGGATCAATCTTGACGTTTAATACAGTACTCATACTAACCATTGTATACACTTTGGTTATAATGTCAAGTATAACCCTTGATTTGTTAACCCTTGATTACTTTAAGTTTGATTGCTCAATTTGCCTATGTGGAAAATATAACTTTGTTAAAAAGTTATATTGGTCGAAAATGCCATGGCTCCCCCCAATAGACGTTCTTCGCAACTTTCAATCTGTGGGATATCAATATATAAACGTGATTAACCTAGTCACCCAATAAGCCTTAAGTTGATGGACTAAGAATAGGAGCTGAGTTTATAATTAAACTAATTAATCGTTGAATTAATATTTCATAAGGTACAGTTTCGCCACCTTGTCAGGCTCCCTGTGTTATAATAACGCTTATGGATAATAACGGTCAGCCACAGCCGCCCGAGCAACAGCCTCCTCAGCAACCGCCACAGGAGCCGTTGAATAACCCAACGCCGTCAGTCCCACTAACTCCACCAACTCCACTACCTCCTATAGTTGTGGGCGGGCCAGTAACAGCCCCTCCCGAGATCTTAAATAAAGAGCCTCAAGGCCCCGTTGCGACTAGTGTATACAATTCCGAAAACGAGCCTAAAGGCAAACTTCTAAAATGGGGCATAAGGGTTGTGTTGCTGGCGATCTTTCTAGTGTTGACTATGCTATTGCCATTACACGGCAATACCGCTTACTTAAAAAAGTACGTTGGCAATACTGGGAGCGCTGGCACTCCGGCTTCTTGCACCAAATATCAGGATTCAACTGTGGGCGTTAAGGGCTTTCCTCTGGCGTACACGTACACAGCTAAATCCAGTTATACTTACGACTGCATAAGCCAGGGGGATGGGACAGGCCAAGGCAGTACTAGTGTTAAAGTATCGCCTAGTTACTTTAAGTTTGCTTACGTAGGCGTAGCGGTTGATGCGGCCACGGCCTTAATTCTGACCTTCTTAGCTAGTTTTATTATTAGAAAGCTAGCGCACGGCAAGTTTTAATAAAAATCCGAGTTTAATCAAATTATCGTATGTCTAGTTTTGGGGTCTTATTAGCCTATAGCTCGGATAACTTAAGAAGGCTTAGCTGCCGAATGTGAAGGTGTAAATTGAGACTCCTGGCGGTACTGTTACCGTGACTGTTGCTGAAGTGAACTGTCTATATGAAATGATGTGGTAAAGACGGTCGGTACTAATTATGGCTTTACCTCCTGGAGCATCGCTACCAAAATCGTTCGTTGCCCCATTAGCCAAGCTAACGTCAACAGTCTCATCGGGCGACGATCCCGAACTGGCTACCATGTAAACGTTCTTGGCACTAATTTTTTCGGTTAAAGAAGAGGTAGCAGAATCGCTGGTTACGCTTTTACCGGCAATGGTCCATGCGCCGCTCAAAGTGAAAGAGTTAGAGCTTAGATCAGCTAGAGATTCAGGCGAAAAATCAATAGTCCCATCAGCCAGCTCTGGATAATTACTGTAACTGACTATGACAAATATGTAACTAAGACCAAAGCCGAAATGGACGAATTAGACCGTAAGCTCGTTGAGTTCACTAACAATGATAAAAGCTTCGTAGTAACCGCCGAACATCTGTTACGCCTTGCCGCAAACGCCAAAAAGATATTTGAAAGTTCGCAACCAGCCAAAAAGAACAAGATTTTGCGTGCTTTACTTGCGAACCCGACTTTGAACCAAAAAAGGCTTCAACTGCCCCTGTTGAAGCCTTTCTCAGCACTTACTTCTGGCTTAAAAAGTCAAAATTGGCTCCCCCACACAGCTCAATCAGTAACCTAACTTTTGAATATAAAATTGAACAAAACTACCTACTAACCTTAGCAAAAAGGCTCGGTTTAAGATCGCCTAAACTCGAGACACTTCCTGCTATCTAACTATTCTTGCCCAAAATCTTGTGTTGGTGCAATGATGCCACTAGGTAAGTGGTAATATATTCTAGATCTTTTCGGTTTTTGTAGTTCAATTTCTGATGGTTCGGTTGGCTCAAGATCAAATCCACCTATAAGTTCAAGTTGTTCTGGTGGGATTTCGGCTCTATGTAGAGCAACGTAATGAATGGCAAGAGAGTTTGTTTGATGACCAGATGGCAAAATGTAATCAGTGTTGTCGCTATGAGCACCACAAGGGCAAGCATGGATGCCTCTCCATTTATTGCCATTACTTTCTCCCAAGTGAAATGCTGAAGTTATCTTCCCCGTAACTTCGTCAACTATCGGCTCATCACTAACTGGCAGTATAGGCTCAATATATAAAAGTAGATCAGCTTTCAACAGCTCACCTTGGTCTGGTCGCCAATCCTCAGGATTTGTCATGAATAAACAGTAACACAAAATATGCTATCTGTAAATCTTGGCTCCCCCTACACAACTCAATCGGTAACCTAACTTTTGAGTTTGAAGTTGACCAAAATTATCTAAAAGATTTGGTAGTAAGGTTAGGCGTACAAGTACCTAAACCCATACTGAATTACAGCTAAGCTTTAGATCTTAGAAGTGTGGCTTTTCTAGTAACTTCTAGCTGGTCTTTATATGCACGTCTTAATGCACTATCTACCGCTCGTTTTGCTGCACGAGATGGCTTAGGAGACGCAACATCTCTAAGTTCAACTCTTTTTCTGATGGGTAACTTTGCAATTAGGTTCTTCATTTCTTACTCCACTATAACATTTTCAAGCTGGGATTGTGAAAACTGCTCGGGTATTACTTCAAGTATATTTTCAACATTCTCAATGCGTTGACCAACTTTATTATCTGCCGTCTTAATGATAACACTTATAGTAACATCTTTGTGTAGACTATGCAACTTGCTTATATCAGATAAAGTTGGCTGTATGTCTCTAGAAAGCACTTTTTGTCTATAGAGCGAAACTCTGTCTGGCTCCCGTTGCCCTCCACACTTCGAATGAAATATTATCAGGCAGTTGTAAATGTATTTAAGCAGATCGAACTGGCTAAAGAGTACTTAGGGGGTGATATTGTGAATGAGCTTCTAACTGTCTAATTGATCGAATTATTTAAAAGACATTTTAGCCCACGTAACTTTATTTTTCAGTCTTCTACTTAAATTATCACCTACCTAGTGTTCTCTAAATGCTATTAGTATTGACCAAATACTTTAATTTTACGATTAATCTTTTCCCTATTTTTGTAGCAATAGAGTTTAATCTTAGACCAATACTTAATATTTAGTGCTGTGTCTTTAATCTTCCACAATATATTCACTCTCATAGGCGGAGATGCCAGAATAGTTCTTCCGTCAACTAACCTAATGCGTGTGTGGTATTTATGGTTAAGCATATTTTTGAAATGAATAGTAAGGTCAATCGGAGTTTTTGAATACCTCATGTTCCCTTTCATTATCGTAAATTCAGGACTAGCTTCACCGTTAATAAATGTGTTTCGCTTTATTTGTACTTCGTTACCAGGTTGAATTGTATTCGTAGATGGTTGTTCAAACTTCATTTGCCAGATACTGGACATATCCAATATGCATAAAGACCAAGGATCAATCCTAATATCAAAAGCAACTCCTGAACCCACATTTTCAATTACAAGTTCTTCGTTATCAATTTCTCGACCTATGAATTTTCCAAGTAAAACCGGAAGAAGCGATAACTCGTTCGACCTATTACTAGATCTTCTAGCTCTAGCTGTTTCTATTGCTGTCCAACCAAGTATTATAAGACTTAAAGCCGTAATTTCGCCATTTGTTAGATGTGTCATTTTAATCATTCCTTTTAGATAATTAGCTATTAAAAAACCAGCTTTATGCTGGCGTAATATTTCCTATCATAGGCTATTCCTTTCATTCGTCTGTTGTATCATAGTGTTCGCGTGGCGACAGAGATACTATGATGATAATATTGTATTTAAATGATAATGACTAATAGTCTAGAAGTCAATGATATGTAAATGCTTATGTATGCTCCAACAAATATAGAGAGACTCGAAACAAGCTTATTAGAAAAACATAAACAATTCGATAAGTTAGTTAAAGAATTTACGGATGATCCTGACAACTTACCAAAATACAAAGTCTAGTGTTGTTTTATGTAAAAACTTGATCACAGAAGTTAAAAAATTAATGTTGATGCAGTCACAAGGAGACTGAATTATATTCACACCGATGTGGAGCATTACGCTTCGTTAATGTCTGTGGACCGTAAAGGATGTGTGGCACGGGTTTATGGCATTAGATATAAAAATTAACCTTTTATGAATTTGACTGCATCAATTTCTTTTTGAGTTTTAATTGTTTCTCTAACTGCGACAAGTATTTTCATATAATATTTCAGATCATCGGTTTTGAGTACATGCACAAATTTCTTCTTATCTTTCAGCCATTTCTCGCAAACCTGATAACCCCCTAGGACAAGACTCCAAACCTCTTCCTCGATGCCTTCAAAATATTGACCGTCGTTAACGTAGATTCTCTTTGATGACTTCTCGTAGTGGGCGTCTTTAATTTGCCAGTCCTCTGCGTTATAGGGCTTTCTTCCTCCGATTTTAATACCCCAACTATCAGGATTATCAAATATAGTTTTTGACCGGTCAAAAGGGTTACCTCCTAATAGATGCATGTCAACTAGCTTCTTGCCGCAATTTGCAAAGGCAATAAAATGTTCCCTGTTTTTGGCGATCGGTACTTTTGGAAAGTCACGTTTTAGTTGTTCACGAAAGCGAGAACGGTAAGAACTAGAATAAAGGACCGCATAAATATAATATAGCAACGATTCGGGGCCAAAACTGCCTGATAAATCACCCTCACCCTCATGCTTGTATACTAAATTAATGCTTTTTGAGAATTCATTTACAAAATATTCATTGAAGTTGGCGGTTCGCTTATCTTGTCCAAAAATACTACTTTGGCCAGAACCCTCGTAAAGGTATAAGGGAAATATGTAATCCGTACCGATAGTTCCCGGAGCAGACGCAAACCTAAGTTCCGACAGACCATTACTAATTAAATAGTTATTTTGCCCAAAATACTGACCTTTTTTTGTTATCAGAGCCAAATTGGGTTTTAGCATATGACCTATCTTGGGAAGTCTATGACGTTCAATAAAATTTGGATGAAAAATAATATATCTAATGTCGAAAGGCCTATATTGGATTTGTTTAATAGACCGAGCTATTTCGCTAGCATCGAGTTTTTGTATCTTTGCAGCATTAAAGCTGCTGGATTCTTTTAATGACATTAACTTTGTAGTTGTGTAAAAATCCTCGATAACAGCATTTACATTTCTTTGTAGGTCACGCTTGTTATTTCTAATTACTAACTCATCTCGGTGTGTTTTTATTCCACTCGTAAAGACCGGCATGACTTCAGAAAGAATCTTAAATGAAGCATATTCTTCATCCATTTTTTCGTCTCTCGGGATAAATAAGCAGTTTGGATCATTACTTACATCAATTTCTGCCCATTGGGTTGTATCTAAGGTATTTGCTGCTAAATACTCAAACTTCACTGCCCTACTGCCCCATAAATCTGCATACATAACTTTATTCTTCATATTGATGTCATCGTTTTTAACAAAAAATGATATTGAAACACCTTGCCTAATAGAAAAGACATTTTGATCATCTATGCCTTCGGGTGCGGCCTCCCCTGTTACAGCACTCCCGTGTAGATTGAGGATGTATATATAATCATAAGTTTTTATCAATTCTTTCCTCATTCCCTTATGAATTCGGCCTGACAGAAAAGAGTTATTTGTTATCATTGCAAAAACGCCTTTGCCGGTTTGCTGTATTTTCCACTGACCAAATCTAATGAATTTCACATAGTCATCAGAGAGTGGTTGAATATTTTTCTCATTTTTTACACCTTCTTTGTATGTGGACATTAATTCTTCTATCCATTTACTTTTATTACTGGAACTCACTGAGTATGGTGGATTACCGATTATTGCTAATATGGGGATGTCGTTTTTCACTTTTCTTGCGTTTTCAGATTCTTGCGGGATTGAATCAAACCCAAAAAGTGATTGAGGTGGTTTATTTGGATCGTCTAGAGTGTTTGCAAGATAAACCTTAAACCTATCATTATCTGAATCTGTTTCTGCCTCAGTAAGACTAAAATCAAAACCTAAACGTTCGATCTCGAGAGTTAATTTCAAGTGAGCAACAGCGTATGGTGCAATAAGTAGCTCGAAACCATAGAAGTGCTTCAAAATATGGTTGATGGCGACACTATTGAATTCGCGTTTAACCATTTCATCGCCCAATGCTTGATTTACTTTTTTTATGTAGTAATAGATTTCTTGGACAGAAGACATCAGGAAGGTTCCGGTTCCTGTGGCAGGATCAAGGATACTCAAAGAATCATCTGCAAGACCTTTTGTTTTATTGAATTTTGATCGCATGATTGAATCAACACTCCTAACGATATAGTCAACAACAGGCTTAGGCGTGTAATAGACACCACGTGACTCCCGCTCCTTGGGATCATATTCAGCAAGAAAGGGTTCGTAGAACTGAATTACTGGGTCTTCACCAGCTTTATGCTCTACAAGCTTGTGTCTTATACGTCCAATATCTGCGACGTTAAGCTGGTCTACTAGACTTTGAACTCCTTGGCTAATGCCTGGTAAATCATTTGCTACACGTAAGATCAGTTCATAAAGATCTTTCAATATTGGCACGTTGCGAGGCAGGTATCTATCTGCTGCCCGTGTATCAAATAATCGATTATCATTTCTATTTTCATGCTCTAGTTTTGCAAGAAACAGACTATAAGCAATTGTCTCGGCAACCATGTTAGCAAATTGATGAGGTTTAAGATTATCAACAAGGGTTTGTTCGAATGTCTTCATTAAGCTATTAAGTGTATGACCAGCCGGAACACTTGAAAGTGTATCCTCAACTTGTTTACTTAAAAGTTGAGTTTTCCTTGCTAGCGCAATTGCGAGTTGCTTAGGTGTTCTTACCTCAAAAGCTATCCCTTCCAAAAAGCGCTTAAGGAAGTTATCGATGGAGTCATCTCCAAGTACTTGCTTTTCTGCGTTCCAAATAATTTTACTAATGAGCACTGGTTTGCTGTCATCATTCCATTGCCATAATTGCCACTCATTTAAATTAGTAATTATCAAGTTTTGAAGGCTGTTTTTGTAACGTTTAAACTGTTCGTTAAACTGCGGCTTATCTAGTGTATCCTTTGGGAGCTTAACTTCTATCCACCCGACTACGTTACCCGACTTTCGTATTGTTATGTCTGGAAAGCCTATGTGTAAGTCTTCGTGACTTCCGCTCTCTTCGGTGATAGCAGTGAAAGAACGTGTTTTATAAATACTATTAGAGAAATTTTCAAGGAAAACACAGAGCGGTTTATATAGACTTCTTTCGTTTGCCGAGTCCGGCATGCGTCGTAAATCTTGTTCTAGTTGCTGGTAGGGAGACATTATTATCCTATTATCCTGTAATCTTAAACTTAATCGAAGCAATTTGCGTGTAGTTAAAAGTCAGTTGCATGCGACTCTTTAGCTGACGAACTAATTCATCCTGGACATTAAATTGTTCTCGTTCAGCCTTAATGTATCGTTCCTGCGCTTTGAAATAATCTTTTCGTTGTTTGTCTATAGAATCCTGAATTTCTTGTCGCTCATGAAATCCCATGGTCTTACTTCCAGAAAGTTGGTTTTCAAGCTTGTCAATATCATCCCTAATTTTTTGCATGTCGGTCTCGTGTCTCATCAGTGATTCTTTGCTAAATCGTCTTATCTGATCACGTTCTTTATCTATGTATTGTTCGTTCTGCTCTATTCTTTCTTGTTCGTACTGTTTGCGGTTTTTTTCGACAATATCTTGAAGCTCATCTCTCTGACGTGTCGTATCGACATATTCGCTAGTAACTTCAAGATCATCAATATGCTCAATTAAATTTGCATTAATGGGCTGCCAACTTTCATTTGTATAAATAATTGCGCTGAATATTAACTCATCGAACTCCTCATCTTGCTTATTAACTGTCTGACGTTTTGCGGTCACTCTTTCAATTATTAACTGTCCGCCCTTGCCAACAAATTCCTCAAGTACTTTTCTTTTTGCTTGATCTCTGTGGTTTAGCACTACATTAGAGTAAATTTGATTGTTTCTTTCCGCTAGCAATGCTTTCATAATCAAAGGGTGTTTTGTACTGGCTCTTTGTATACCGTTAACTTCCCAGTCATTGCGACTTAGAGTTCCTAGTCGAAAATTTTTCCCTTTTAGTTTGAAATTTCTATTATCTGTAAATATTACTTCTTTACCAAACTCTAGCTTCACAAATTCAGCTAATTTTCTGTCATATTTACTCAAAGTTTGTGCCAATATATCTTGTCTCAGCTTTAACTTTCGTTGCACGTCTTCATCAAAGTTTTGAATAACAGCCTTTTGTGTGTCTTCAACTTTTTGTTCAATAATGTCGAATAGCTCCGTCTGGATTTTCTTGAAGCTCTGTTCTATTTCTTTTTCAGTTCGGCAGTTACGGTACATATCGAGTACCCGTTTTTCAAAATCTGCGCCTGATCCAATACCTCCAAGCGCAATTTCCCGTATGTGGTATCCGTCGTCTTTATTTTTGATCTCGGTACCGATAATTTTGTCACTAAAATCAAATAGGTTTCCAAAAAGCCTAATTTTTTCTTTAAGGAGTTCGTAAACTCGTTCATCCGCAAAGTTTTTGCGATTGATAAAATTTACAACCAAAACATCGAGTGACTGGCCGTATCGGTGGCACCGACCTATTCGCTGTTCTATGCGTTGCGGATTCCACGGAAGATCATAGTTAATAACTATGTTTGCGAACTGCAAGTTAAGACCTTCTGCACCTGCTTCGGTAGTTATAAGGACACCAGAATCTAAGTTTTTAAAGTGCCATACTAACGACTTCCGAACATTTATACTTCGATTTCCTCTTTCGGCTTCTTTGGGGAATTGCTTGCTCCAAGCTTCAAACACTACTTTTGATTCCTTTGAAGCGTTAGTGCCATTAAACAAAACAATATTATATCCGTTTGCCGACAATAGTTTTTCGAGATGGTCCTGAGTTCGTCTAGATTCGGTAAATATAACGGCTTTTTTTGGCCAGCTCATTTTATCGGCGTGCTTAAATACTTTTTTTAGTGCTCCAATTAATGACTGACTCTTTTGATTCTTTGTTATCGATTGAGCTAGGAAGTAGTAATTAAGTACATCCCTAAGTTCTTCCAAAACTTCATCTTTTGTCATTTCCGGCATCTCTTCTGACGATTTAGCAACTTCTTCGTCAAACTCGTCCTCTCCTAGATCATCGTTCTCCTCAGCTTCTACCTGAGTTTCGACAATATCCATCTCTACATCATCGTAGCCCGGAAAGATCTCGTTATCGTTAGCCTGACTTTCGTATTTTTCGAGTGTTATCTCTGTGGCTGCTCTATGCCACTCGTTTTTAAAATTTAGAGATTCCTCTTCTACAATTCTTACTAAATCAGATAGTTCTAGGCCGAATTCTTGCTGTAGCCTCTTTGCTATATAGTTCGCTACTCTATAAAGCGTACCAGCAATTGCGAAAGATGAACTCGCCAATATTTTTCTGTATACAAGTTCCATCATATTTCTTTGCGTGGATAGAGTTGATGCCAAAACTGGCCTGCGAAGATACTCGCTAACTAAGTTATAAAGTGCGATTTCATCGTCGTTAGGGTTAAAGTCCTCAGTTATACAATAACGATTCGTGAAATGCACTAGACCTTGTGATTGAACTTGCGATCTTAATGTGCGTGTCAGCACTCCACCTTGTTGTCGTCCATCGACAATCTCGCCCATTAGCCGTCTTTTGAGCTCTTGCATGGTGTTAAATTGTTTTTCAATATCTTTGCTGGGCTTTAAATACAAGTTCTTAAATGAATAGTCTGTCCCCATATACCTTTCATCTAAAAAGCTGACAAGGCCGAACATCTCCATAAGATTGTTTTGTAAGGGGGTTGCAGTTAAAAGGATTTTCGGCCTGTTACTAATAGCTTCACGTATTTTTTTTGCTACCTTATTACCTTTTCTATAAACATTGCGCAATCGGTGTGCTTCATCAATAACAACAAGATCCCATGCTACTTCTGCGCAGGCCACTTCGTAATGATAGCCAAAGTTGTGTGATGCTATATAGATCCCATCTTGGTTAATAGGATTTGATTTATGCCGGCTCTTAATTAGTTTCTTGAATGTGGGGCCATCGACTACTAAACTTTCAAGCTCAAAGTGTTTAAGTAACTCATCTTGCCACTGTGTTCTCAAGGAAGCAGGAGCTAAAACTAATATTTTTCTTCTACCCTCAGCCCACAGCTGATTAATTATTAACCCTGCTTCAATAGTCTTTCCCAAACCAACTTCATCTGCCAAGATTGCGCCTCTTGAAATAGGACTTTTGAATGCGAAGATGGCTGCTTCAACCTGGTGCGGATTTAAGTCAATATTTGCGGAACGGATTGTATCGTTGAGACGCTCGTCCGAACCAAGTTGGTGACGCAGCGTTAATTGATTTGCTAGTACAGTTTTTTTAAACTCCGCCATTTGTCAAGATTATAGCCTTTTCTCATCTGTTTATAAAGGATTAATCGAACCAGGCAATAAATTACTTGACTTTACAAACCGTGGCGGTACCCTTGCTTTACTGTGGAAGCAACGGTACCAGAACTTAAATATTGTCTGTACGCCCGAAAATCAAGCGAGTCGGACGAGCGGCAGGCTATGTCAATCGACTCGCAGCTGGCAGAGATGCGGTCTTTGGCCGAAAACGATGGCCTAAATGTGGTTTGTGAGAAGCAAGAGAGCCACTCTGCCAAAGATTCTGGCAAACGGCCGGTTTATAATGAAATGCTGGCCGGTGTCGCGGTTGGCGAGTATAACGCAATTTTAACGTGGGCACCGGATCGCCTGAGCAGGAACGCAGGAGACTTGGGAGCAATTGTGGACCTGATGGATCAATACAAACTATTGCATATCCGGACATACTCACAGACCTTTACAAACAGTCCAAAAGAAAAATTCCTGCTGATGATCCTCTGCTCGCAGGCCAAGCTTGAGAATGATAACAAAAGTATTAATGTAAAACGCGGTATTAAAACCAAGTGTGAGATGGGCTGGAGGCCTGGCGTTGCACCGCTAGGCTACATTAATCGATCATTCGGCGGTGTTACAGGCATCATTCCCGACCCAGAGCGTGCTGATGTTATTACGGAGATGTTTTATAAGGCAGCGAAGGGCTGGAGTGGCCGTCGGCTTAAAGACTGGCTTGTAGAACAAGGGATTACTACGCGTAACAACAAACCAATTCCGTTGAGTAGTGTATTGGCTATGCTGATCAATCCGTTCTACTACGGCGAATTCCAGTATCCGGAAGGCCCGGGCGCAAAGTGGTATAAAGGAGCTCACAAGCCTCTTATCTCCAAAGAGCTGTTCGAGCAAGTTCAGCAAACCAGAGGGGTTTATAAGGGTAAATGGGGCTCAAAACAGTTCGCTTTCAGAGGTCTACTCAAATGCGGCCGCTGCGGCGCTGATATAACTGCTCAAGAGAAATTCAAGAAGCTAAAAAATGGTGAATTCAACCGGCATGTCTACTACAACTGCACTCGGCGGGTCGATCCCTACTGCAAGGAAAAATATATCAACGAAACGGACATGTGCGTATTGCTGCAGGAGTTCATAGAGGCCCACTATAAGAAAATTCATATTAGCGATAAGCTTCGAGCCAAAGTCGAGAAGCATTACTACGTCACGAAGACCTTATTCGAACACTACAAGATTGAAACAAAGCTTGAGAATCCGTTCATTGAATACTCTCGATATGTGCTGACAAACGGTACGGATGCAGAAAAATCAACTTTTGCTGCCGGTCTTGATAGTCGCTTGACTATTAAAAACGGGGCACTCTCGATCATATCCTAATTATGGGCACTGTGTATCTTGCGCCAGATTGGATCGATGCTGTCCTTTTCCCGTAGCGTTCGTAGGTCTTGATTTGCTTTTATCAAGGACTTTGCATCAAGTTCCCTAAACCCTCCAGCACTTTTGATCCTGTCACCTAGATTCAATGCCTGTAGTGCCCGTGGTTTACCCTCGTCGGGTATTTCTTCAAATGTTACATGGTGTGCTCTAAGGTAGTTCCCGTCACGGCCGTAAGCATCAAAAAACTCTTTTATATCTTTAATGTAGCTATTGTGCGGCACTAGGTTTTGTCGCGTATATAACACAAAATTGTTATCTTTTTTCCCGAGGTAAACAATAAAATCCTGCTTAAATTTGGGCTTTCTCATCGCATAATGGTAAGTATAAAAACCTATCACCTTGTCATTTGGATAATGAGGAGGATAGGTAACAACGACCATACCCATAGATATAAATTTAGCGGGATATATTATCTTCAGCGCTTTGGTAAAATCGGGATGATCTGTGCACCATTTCTTGAGACCATCAGAGAACGGCTGAATGTCAATCAATATTTCTTCTAGACTCATCATCTTGTTTGGCTATAACTGATCTATTTACTTTTTCGTTCTCGCATCATAGTTTGGGCGGCGTGCTCGACGATGTGCCTGTCGTGATGATCAAAGACAGTAGCGCCAGAATTAATTTCTATAACGTTCCAGTCTCGCTCCATCTTGTAGCTACCGCAATAGGCAATAAGTGTTTCAGTAGTCCAGCACACTTGTGCGAATAACCTTTTTGCATCTGCTTTAGTCTCATATGTGTTTGCGCCATCGCGATAATCCCCGCTATGCTCTGAAGCATTGCGGCTCTTTGCGAAGTTCGTTTGCCAAGCTCCCCTTTGCTTGCGCGCCAGATCTACTATGCCTGCATGCTCAGGATTGGCCTCAATAAATTTCTTCGCTTCTTTATCAAAATTTGCTTCCTTGCAGAAAAAGATACTCAGATTCCAGCCCATCTTAGTAAGATAGTTTTGTACGCGACCTTTATAGAAGCTCCATAGATTGGCGTACAGGCCTTCATAAATTGTGCGCTTCTGACTTATGTTTCTGTCGACAAAATCGCTGGCGGTAATAAGCTGGTAGTACATGAGAGCGGACTGTAGCTTGTCCAATAACCTGTCAGCTAAAAAGTCTACTTCGTCCTTTGTAGAATCATCTAAATCAAGGTGTTCTGCGATCTTCTTTGCGAATAAGTACGGTCGTGCAATTACGGGGTCATTAGTGCCCCAGCTTGCTGCTTCTTTGATTACCGGAATCAATACCTGGTGACCAGGAGAATTTTTGTCTGAGCGGGGATTACTCGTCATAACAGTATTATAGGGCCTCAACGCAGGAAGGGCCGGTCGCGGAACGCCGGCGACGTAGCGACCGCACAGCCGCCATATGGATAAGTAGTCGGCTGAAGAACCAGTCCTCAGAGGTGGCAAAGCAAAAACCACCGTTTCCGGCGGTTCCAACCTAATTCGTCAGTTGTTAAGGCTGACAATTTTTCTTGCTTGACCAAGGAGTTAAATAGAAGGACCGGTCATGGAAACCGGTCAGCCTTTTTAGCTGCTTGGTCTGGCTCCGGGGACTGGATTCGAACCAGACGTTTCTACCACCTAAATTTTAGGCTCGCTTTACTTTAGCTTACCCCTGTAAATTGTCAACTTTAATCTGGTTTTACGCTCGGCTCTCAGATATAATATACACATGAGCAACGATAAGAAAAAGCGGCTTATAGCCAGCGTAGCCCGCAGCATGGAGGCCGAAGGCTTCAACTATAAAGCCGTCAAAAAAACACTCGAAAAGAAACTGCAGTTCACCAAGGCCTAAATTGTGGCTGACTATTTTGTAGATGGTAACGATGTCCTAGAAAACAAACTGGGCATTACCGACCCAGACGAGTTAAGAGCTGCCGAACAGGAAATAGTGACCAACAAAACGGCTGATATCTTAAGTGAGTCTTCTCAAGTTTTCGACCTAGCCTACTTGTTGCACGTCCACCAAGTCTTGTTTAGCGATATCTACGATTTTGCTGGAAAACTTCGGATGGTTGATATTGCGAAGCCTAACGCCAAAGCTCCTTTTGCCTATGTTAGGTTTTTGGAGTCCGAAAGCAAACGGATCTTTGATGAGCTTAAGGGCAAACAATATCTGACCGGTCTCAACAGACAGAATTTTGTGGGGGCAATAACTAACTTGGCGGCTGAGCTAAATGCCCTGCATCCATTTCGTGAGGGCAATGGCCGCGCCATTCGTTTGTTTTTAATAATGCTTGCCGACCACGCTGGCTATTTGTTGGACTACAGCCTGGTTTCGGCGGACGAACTTATAGGTGCAGATAAGCTCGCTTTTGAAGGTGATATAGAACGGCTTCTTAAAATTTATAGCCAAGTAGTTGTTGAGACTTCATAGAACCGGTCACGGAACCCAGTCACTCTTCCCGTTGCCCAGCCGCTATAGGGTTGACTGTTCACTTCCCGAACCAAACAACAGAGACAAACAAGAACAACCAAGCTCTTTCCCTAGTTCCAACCACTTCATAACATACTTCAAATATAAGGAAACTGGACTCGAACCAACTAACGAGATAAGAGACTAGCTGACTAAAATAAGAAAACCGGGTCTGGGAACCCGGTCTACCTCTGTTAGTGCTGAGCCTGGCTCCGGGGACTGGATTCGAACCAGCAACCTAGTCGTTAACAGCGACCCGCTCTACCGTTGAGCTACCCCGGACTATTAATGTGCGAATTATAACGGATAAATGCTCGTGCGGCTAGTCTGCTGTAGTCTGTTAATAAATTTTCTGGGTACACTTGCAAGTTGCGTTAAAATATAAGTTAAAACTGCTTTATGGAACTAAAAGAAAAACTCCGAGAATCTGTATCTATTAATCTTCTTGATAGCGAAGAAATCAGGCAAGTTGAGCATGTGGACGTTAGTCCTCCTCCAGGCTATACTCCCGTGGCTGATGAGGCTCTTACGCGGCTTACTAATGCAACTTTGGCTGCTGAAATTGGTCAGAATGGACCCGCAATGGCTTCTGCCAGCTTCCCCGGGGAGAGTAATTCTAGTTTGAAGTTGTTTGAAGTACTATTCGGTCGTGATTCGTTGCAGATCGCCCAAGATGTGTTGGATTGCTATCCGGAACTGGCACGCACTACATTAAAGAGTTTGTCGGCTTTACAAGGTTGTAATTATGATCTTTTTAGTGAAGAAGAACCTGGAAGGATTGTACATGAAGTGCGCAACTCTACAAGTGATGAGCTCGCTCGCAATATATCTAGTGATCACGGCTGGCGCTGGCCGTATTACGGTTCAGTTGATGCGACGCCGAAGTTTATCCACCTAATGACAGATTATGCCCGGAGTGCACCTAACGGAGTGAATCTATTTAGCGAAACTTATCTAGATAAAGAAGGCCAATTAAGACAGATGGCCTATGCTTATCGGTCTGCCATCGCTTGGGTTGGCAGAAGAATGGACTCAAATCCTGAAGGCCTTTTAGAGTTTAAGGCTGCTTTTCCGGGGAGTATCGTTAATCAGGCGTGGAAGGATTCCGGTGATGCCTATCATCATGTGAATGGCGATATTGCTAATCACGACGATGGTATTGCGTCAATTGAGGTCCAAGGCGAGGCTTACCAAGCGTTACTGGATGCTGCAGACATGTTTGAGAGGGTCTTTAATGAACCTGTTTATGCGGCCGAGCTGAAGACAAGGGCTAGGTATTTAAGAGCTATGATTCTTAAACATTTTTGGAATGACGGTCGGGGAGGCTTTTTTGTGCTTGGCAGCGATAGAGACGAGGATGGGCGTTTACGGCAAATGGCAGTAAAGACATCTAACATGGGTCATTTGCTAGGAAGCGGCATGCTTGATGGTAATGATTCAGATAGTGCGGATTTGCGAGAAGCGGTCATAGAACAATTATTTTCTCAGCAAATGCTCGGGCTTAACGGTATTCGCACGCTGGCGAATGATGAAATCCGTTACTGCGATCAGGCTTACCATAATGGCAGTGTTTGGACGATGGACAATCATCAAATTAGTAAAGGTTTGGCGCATGGCGGTTACCATCGTCTTGCGAATCTCTTAAACCAGAAACAGCTGGATGTCATTAGGTATACCAATGTATTTCCTGAGTATACTCGGGGCAGCAATGACCCGCATAAACGATTAAACGATTGTATTGTGGATGTCTATGATTTGACGCTTGGGCGAATGTATAGGAAAGCTCAGCCGCCGCAATTGCTTCAGGGTTGGACCATCTCGGCGATTAAGAGCATCGAGTTAAAGTATGGTACCGGTATAATTCCGACTGTACCTGGTTCGCGGCAGGATAAGTTGGAGCGTAAATTACTTTCTTCGATTAAAGCTTGGATTTAGTTAGGCCTGGCGAGTGCGTTTTAGGTTGGCGTTAATCTGGCGTTCGGCGTTACGAGCCTTGATGGTTTCGCGCTTATCGTAGCGCTTTTTGCCTTTAGCAAGAGCGATCTTAAGCTTAATGAATCTTCCCTGGTTTAGTATCTCTAACGGGATAATGGTTTTGCCCTGCTGCTTGACTTCGGCTAAACGTTCGATTTCACGACGCTTTGCCAGTAGCCTGCGGGATCTGGTTTGTTCACTTTCGGGGATACGGATACCCGTCGTGCCGGAGATATTGGCGTTAATCAGGTTGAGCTGCCCGTTATTAATGGTGACGTAAGCTCCGGTCAACTGGCCATGGCCAAGTCTTAGCGCTTTAGTTTCTGCGCCGGTCAGTTCCATGCCGACAATTAACGTATCTTCGATTGCGTAATCGTATCTTGCGCGTCGGTTAAGGATTGTTTTTGCCGGTCGTTTAGATTTAGCCATAGTTTTAATATATCCTTAAGCTCTTAAATCACTAAAGGTTAAGGTGGTGGAATAAATATTCGCCGTCGTGGTCAGCGTTTTTCTTAAACTCGGCTTTAGCAACATTCCAGACTGATGGATCGTGTAGTACGATCTTACGGTAGTACCAGTATTCAGCTCCCCACATAATAACGTCTTTTATGCCAGTAGCCTGGCTGAAGCTAAAGCGGTTTTTCAGTCGGTTGGCATTGAGAGATTCGTTTTGCACCGCCAAACTGGCCTCAGGGATTGTTTTTCCGTCCGGTATCCAGGGTTCAGCCTGCATTTCTGCTATGATCATGTTTTTGTGTTGGTAAATCTCTTGGACCCCAGCCAGAAAACCGTAAAACCAAGCTGGATATGGATACTCCAGGTAACGGTGGGTTACGTTGGCATCCCAAACCCGTTTATATACTGATATCCCGTATATGCTAGGGGTTGGTTTGCCGATTGGAAATCCGACGGCGTTATTGCTGCGGCCCAAGATAATCGGGTGATGCGGGTCAAGGCGTTTGAGCATGTCGTACTCGTTAATCAGGCGGCTGCGGCTGAAGTTGTTGCAGTCACCGAAGCCTTTTAAGAAATACTCGTTCTCTAGTTGCCAGGCTTCAAGTGCAGGATTGTTTCTGTAGCGGTTGATTACTTCTCTCATGAAACTGAGTAGCTCCGGTTCCCAACTGTTCAGCGGGGCTGCAGTATTAACCCAAGAAGGAGGATGGCATTCCGGCCAACGCGGCTGGCGCAAGCCAACTGTTAATATGATTTTGGCATGAGCGGCGTTTGCCATGGCAAACTCCCAATCTAATTGGGAGAAGTTATAATTGCCTTTAGTGGGCTCGATGTCACTCCAGTAACTCGTCAGGCGAAACTGTCTAACCCCTATTTTTAAGAGTGCAGCATATGCTGCCTTAGGGTTAACCCCGAGGCTTTCGGCATAGTCCGGTATAAAACTTACGCCATAGGTTAAGGGTATGCTTGATTGAGTCGAGATGTACCATTCACCAATTCCAGCTATCAGCATAATTAATATTATGACCGCTATTACTATGGTCGATACGATCTTATGTACCCAGTTACCGTGCCAGTAACGGAAGGGTGCGTGTATTAGCCAAAGCCAGAACATTCTCAGTTTGCTTAAGTATTCTTTTTTAGGCATATATAATTAATTCTTAGTGTCTATGAAGCAAAAACATTTACGTATTAGCCTCGTCATCCCAGTATATAACGATCGAAAGTGTCTAGAGGCTTGTTTGAAAACCGTCAGTCGATTAAAGCGTCGACCGGACGAAGTGATCGTAGTGAACAATAACTCAACTGATGGTTCTGATGAGTTGGCCCTAAACTTTCCTTTTGTAACGCTACTAAATGAACATGACCAAGGTGTTATACATGCACGCAACCATGGTTTTGATGCCGCTAGCGGTGATATTATTGCCCGAATTGATTCAGATACCCTGTTACCAGAAAATTGGATCGATCAAATTGAGCAGCTTTTTATTCAGCAGCCGAATCTTAGTGCCGTGAGTGGTTCAATGACTTATTATGACTTTTATCTCACCCGATTGGCTCATTGGGTGGATAGGATTGGCCGTAAGTTTTTAGCCAAACACATGAAACGCCGCGTGTTCTTGCAAGGAGCTAATATGGCTATTAGGAGAAACTCGTGGAAATCGGTGCGAAATTCCGTCTGTTCATCCTCCGGAATCCACGAAGATCTTGACCTCGCAATTCATTTACAAGAGCAGGGTTTTAAGGTGTCTTATGATGAGCAACTGAGAGCCGAGATTTCATTAAGACGGATGGGGCATGGTTTTCGCCAGTTTGCGGCATATTGTTTGGTCAGCCCACGGACTTATGCGAAACACAAGTTATGGTGCCGGGTCTATATGTATCCGATCATTCTTTTATTATGGATACTTTATCCGGTAGCGCATATCGTTTATCTTAGCTATGACAGTGAGCTGAAATCTTTATCACTAAGTGCTTTTATATCCAATCGCCTAAGTGAAGGCCGGGTTGACCCATCTACTAATATTGTTTAATGGTTCTTTTAGTTAGATACCTAAGACGGAACTTAGTTGTTCTTCGCTGATGGTGGTGGTGTCAATTCGGATCGGGCATTCATCATCTGTGGGCGATTCGAGGTGATCGCAGAGATGGTTGAATTCGGCTTCAGTCATAGCTACCAAATAGCCGTTACGATCCCGGTGTGTATGGTGTAAAGCCCGGTCTTTAGCTATCTCTGGGGAAACGGTTAGCCAGATTAGTTTGGTTTGAGCGCCGTTTTCCTCTGCAATCGAGCGCAGCAGATCGCGATCGCGGCGATAGTTAAAATTTGTATCAAAGACGACACTTTGCCCGGATTTGAGTAGCTCATCAGTTTTGATATCCAGTACCTTATATAGAGTTTGGCTTTCTTTAGTGGAATGTGTCGGGTAAGTAAACATCTTTTGTCTTTCTTGATCCGCCCAGATGTGATAAGCGCCGGTTCGTGCGGCGATAAATTTGGCAAGTGTTGTCTTGCCCGCTCCGGGACAGCCCACGAATAGATATAGAGTCAGTTTTTGTTTCACTGGATGATTGGCCCATCAAAGATCCGGATTGGTTACCACTACCATTATAGGCTCGTCATGAATACTGAACCTGACTTGACTGTCGGCCGGAATGGGCACGGGTTCACCGTCAAACTGAGCATACATGTCGCTTTTTAGCTTAAATTCAAGTGGTACCCCGGGAACAATTATTTGACCCGGCCTATTTCCCTGCCAGTAGCCAATTGCGGCCGCCGCAAGGCCGGAAAAGTGCTTGTCGGGGATCATGTCCTTAAACAACATGCGCTCGGTAAGTTGTGTGGGAAAACGTAAGTGTTTTGCCATAAGGCGAGAATTTGCAATTAGTAAGTTATAGATGCTGTGTTCATCTCCGTTTTCTTCAATTATCCCGACACGGGCTTTTCTTAAAGCCGATAGTGCGAGAAGGGGTTCGCTAACGGCTCGGCCCAGACGGGTCTTACCCAACAAACTGTTGCGGTAATCGGGATTATTCAGATAGTGTTCACTGGCGGCTAGTCCCGTTGCCCCAAGCGTTGCGTAAAAGGCAGCTGAGTGCATTTCGAGCCCACCATCAGGCAGATCAACATCACATCTTATGGGATATGTTGGCACAATCCGGCCATCTTCAATAATTTTTTCAGGGTAGCGTAAGTGTTTTTTAGTATGTTTAGCCCGTACGCCGTCGTTAGCATTACCGCCACCAATAGCCAGAATTGGTGTGTGTTTGGCTTCTTTGGACAAACCGTTCGCGACTATTTTCCTGACGACCTGGTTAGCGCCTCCGTCTCCAGAGACCACAACTAATAAATCATAATGCTCTAGCAGAGTACCGATGAGGACATCATTTACTTCAGGTTTTTTGGAAGTGTTATGGACTTCTATTTCAAACGGAGCAGCTTTCTGCAGTTCTCTTAATCGTCTCTGCCCTAATGAGCTAGTGGAGCTTACCGGATTGACTAAAGCGGCGGCTTCTTTAACTCCCCTGAGATCAGCGGTTTCAAAACTCATCGATGACGGCCTTTTATTATAGATAATTCTAACACTACTCGGGCTAGAAATCGATGCCTTTGTTCGCTAGGAATTTGTCGTCAAAATGATGCTTGATTTTTTTCATTTCGGTAGCTATATCTACTAAATCGAGTAATTCAGGCTTAAAGTTTCTGCCCGTTAGGCAGAGGCTAGTAATGGGACTACGTTTAGTAATCAGTTCTTTGATGTCGTCGGCATTAAGTAAGCCGTCATATACGGCGTTATTAATTTCATCACAGATGACCAACTCATACTTGCCACTGGTAGCACAATTCATAGCCGCGTCAAAGGTTAATTCGGCTGCCAGGCGGTGTTCTTCGGGTGTGACGTCTTTAGCGCTTAAATCCCCGGCGTTATAGAAACCCTTTCCGCCCTTAAAGAAAAATAACTTTTTACCATATAGAGTTTGAATCTCACGGATGAAAACATGTTCGCTAACCTCCCAGTGCTTAATAAATTGAATAAAAGCCACTCTCCAGCCGTTACCGAGAGCTCTGCCAAGTAGACCAAGCGAAGCCGATGTTTTACCTTTGCCCTCTCCGGTGTATACGATTACGACAGATTGCTTGGTCCTATAGTCCTTAAACGCCATGGTCTTATAATGCCATTTTATGCCAGAACTAGATCTTAATCAAAACTAGCTGGCTGCCGATTCGGCTTCTGGCTCGCCTTGATCTATAGTGTTTTGACGTTCCATGGTGACTACTGCCCAGATGCGTAGCAGATTTGCGCCGTTGCTTAATGATACCGCTCTGTCAGTTTTACGTCTTTCCGGATCGAATGCCTTAAATACTTCGCGGCCATAGCGTTTTACGAGTTCAGTTTTAGCTTTGCGAGCGGCGAGCTCCGATGCTTTTTGCTTTTTTAGTTCTTCAGATGAACTTTTATCTGATGGTAGATCCTTGGGATTAAGGTAGTTGGCCGGATCGTCTTTATGTCTACGTACAAGATCGTAGATAATCTGTTTCTGACTCGGATCAGTTCTAGCCCTTGAGGCAACTTCGCTATCGATAGCCGATAATCTAATAATGCCCTCATTTTGCAAAAAATGGCCTAGTCTTTGTACTAGTTGCGCTTCTTTTTCACTCCGCTCCCTCTGAATTTGTTCGATATTATTGCCAGCGTCAATGTTCTCAATAGGGGGGTCTCGCCGTAAGATATCCGCTGCATTTGCAAATAATTCAGGGTTATTTGCAAGTTCTTGCTCAATCCACACGACATCTATATGACTTGTTTGATTTGAGCTATTGGCCATGCTTATCCTCACTTAACTGTGGTCAAATGTTAACACGCGTTTCTAAGGATATCCTGTTATATTTCCAACGCCATTGATGTGCGCTAGATCAAGGTTTAGGTTAATAGGCCGTGGGCTTTTAGGGATGAGTCAATCTTTGGTCGGTCAAAACCAATGATTATGTCTCCGGCAATGTCGATTACCGGTATACCCCTTTGGCCGCTTTTTTCAACTGCAGCTCTGCCGTTCTCCGGACTCGATTCGACGTCAAGGTCTTCGTATTTGATACCTTGCTTGTCCAGATATTGTTTAGCCGCGTGACAAAAAGCACACCACGTAGCTGTGTAAATTGTAACTTTATTGTCGTCTGCCATAGTAGCCATTATACTATACTTTATATACTAAAAGTAAATATATTTTAGACCTTTTATGTGCATTTTGTGACAAGAGTATTTAACCTGATATAATTAAGCGAAATGGTATCGAGAAAATTGCCGGCCAAGGAACCGGTAGGTGCTAAGGCCGATGAAAAACTAACCGCCAATCGGAGCCGGGCATTCAAGTTATTTGCCGGTGCGGTTATCGATATGAGTTGGCAGTTGGCTCTAGTGGTACTTCTGCCTCTTGTCGGCGGGTATGAGCTAGACAAACACTGGCATATCTTCCCGGCGTTGACTATTATCGGTGCGGTAATCGCAGTCATTGGCTATTTTCTAGTTGTTCGGCGGATGTACAAACAGTATTCCAATCGTAGTATTGACACTTCTATACCAAAAGGAGGAGCAAAGTGAGGGATTTAAGAATATTCGCGTCTTCCTCGGCTTTAAAAGTTCACATCGCTCCGCAGGGCTTGTTTCATATCGGGCCATTATTAATTACTAACTCGATTCTTTACGGATGGATTGGAACGATCGTTATGATCGTGTTGTTTATCTGGGCGGCCCGGAGAATTACGGTTAGACCTAAGGGCGGCATCATTCAGTTTATTGAATGGATTGCCGAGTTCATGAGCGGTACGGTCGAGGATGCTTTTGAGCAAAAAGACCGCGCCCAAAAATACATCCTTTATTTTGTACCATTATTCTTCATTATCCTATTTAACAATCTGCTTGGATTGATTCCCGGTGTTGGCGATTCGGTTATTTACCATGGCATACCGCTTCTGCGGCCGTTTACCGCTGATTTTAACGCTACGCTGGCGATGGGCGTATTAACAATGGGTCTTGTGTATGTAAGTTCGATTAAAGAAGTCGGGGTCAAGGAATACTTCTCTCATTTTTTTGTCGGAAGCATTAAAAACCCGCTATATTTATTTATCGGTTTAATTGAAATGATTACCGATATTACGCGCGTGATCAGCCTGTCTCTCCGTCTTTTCCTCAATATTTCGATCGTCGAGCTGATCGTGGTCGTGTTTGCCTACCTAGGTAATGTCGTAGCACCTATTACTGCTACACCGTTTTATCTGCTCGATCTGTTTGATGATGTCCTGCAGGCCTTTATTTTTGTCCTGCTCGGTACCATGTATCTTGCGATTGCCGTCAACCATGCCAGTCTGCATAACGCAGATAGCTTGACCGAAGAGGCAGTGTCTGGAAAAATGGAGGCGAAAGCTGAGACGGCCAAGGGGCGGGCTTGAAGGGGATTCGAGTAGGTTTAAATTAATCGTTTATAAAATAAGGAGAACTAACTAACATGCACGAATTTGCAGCGGCAATCAACACTACGATCATCGGGCACGGACTAATGATTGGCGGTGGTTTTATTGGACCTTCTATCGGAATGGGCATCGTAGGTGGTAGCTATTTACAGGCTACCGGGCGCAACCCCGAGAGTAAACTGTTGGGTCAGGCGCTGGTTTTTGTGGCGATCATTGAGCTTTATGCGCTTCTCGCCTTCGCCTCGGTGTTCTTCATCAAGTAATAAAGTGGATTTTAATAACTGTGACTTTTGATTTACTGACACATTTCGGTTCAAGCAGTGGCGGCGTTAGCGCCTTAGGCATTTCGCTGTCGGGATTTATAGTTCAGCTAATAACCTTCATTATTGCCATCTTAATATTGCGGCGGTGGGCGTTTAAGCCAATCATGAAGGTGCTAAGAGAGCGGCGTGAGGTTATCGAAAAAGGCGTCACTCTGGGTGAGCAGATGGAAACGGAAAAAGCCGAACTTGAGGCTAAAGTAGCTAAGACTTTGCATGAAGCTCGGGCAAAAGCCGACCAGATGTTAATGGAAGCACAGGCATCTGCTCGGCAAGTTGTCCGCGACGCCGAAGATCAGGCTCGGGATAAAGCAGTGGTTTTGTTAAAAGATGCCGAAATGCGTTCAAAATCTGAAGTTAAGCGGGCTTGGCATGAACTGGAAGCCCAGGTTGCCGGATTAGTAACTGATGCAACTGAGGCGGTGATTGGCGAGAAGGTTGATGCTGCTAAAGATTCGGAGCTGGTTAGCCGGGTAGTTAAGGAGCAAATAAGGACATGAAGACTCCCCGTACTCAGATTGCCGGTGTGATCATTCAGCGCTTAGCGGAAATTTCGCCGCAGCGTTTAGCCAACGAAGTTGCGGCCTATCTATTACACGAAAACCGGACTGATGAGCTTGATTCATTGATGCGAGATGTTGTGGCTGAGCGGGCCTCTACCGGCACGGTTGAGGTAACAGCGGTAAGTGCGCACCGCTTAAGTGAGACTGCCCTCAAAGACATTGAAGCAGAAGTTAAGCTGGTTTACTCTCGGGCTGATCAGATTATTATAAGCTCCAAGACCGACGCTAACCTGCTTGGCGGAGTGCGGCTGGAATTCCCTGCTGCCCAGCTCGATTTGTCCCTGAGGGCAAAATTAAATGAGCTTAAAACATTAATAATCTACGGAAAGGATGCAATTAGTGGCTGAACTTTCAATTGCAGAGCTGAGCAAAGACATACGTGCTGCGATCAATGAATTAAAATCGCGCCCGGAAATTGAAGAGACCGGTATTGTAACACGGGTTGGTGACGGAATCGCCTGGGTTTACGGACTGAGAAGTTGCGGTTTTAGCGAGATGATTGAAATAACGGGTGTAGGCGGACAAGCCGTAACGGCGTTTGCTTTTAATCTCGGTGAAGATGAGATTGGGGCTGTACTATTAAGCGAAGACACTGACGTTAAAGCCGGAGCTACGGCTAAGTTAACTGGCCATGTGCTTGAAGTACCGGTTGGGCCTGAGCTGGTTGGTCGGGTGGTTGATCCGTTAGGCCGGGCGCTTGACGGCGGTGATCCGATTAAAACCAAGCAAACCGCACGCGTTGAACGACCGGCACCAGGAGTACTCGACCGGCATAAGGTAAGTGAGCCACTGATGACCGGTATCATGGCGATTGATGCAATGATCCCGATCGGTCGCGGGCAGCGCGAGCTGATTATTGGCGACCGCCAGACCGGTAAGACAGCCGTAGTTGTGGATACGATGATTAACCAGGCGCGGCAAAAGACCGATGTGATTAACGTCTACGTGGCGATTGGGCAGAAGCTGAGCAAAATATCGCGTTTGGTTGATCGACTCAAGCGCGAAGGAGTGATGGACCAGACGATTGTGGTGGCTACTTCTCCAGCTGATCCGGCTGCCATGCTATATCTGGCACCCTATGCCGGTTGTGCGATGGGCGAATATTACCGCGACAATAGGCAGCATGCGCTGGTGATTTATGACGACTTGTCAAAACACGCGGTTGCGTATCGTCAGATGAGCTTGCTGTTGCGGCGACCACCAGGCCGAGAAGCGTACCCCGGCGATGTTTTCTACTTGCATTCTAGGCTGCTTGAGCGGGCGGCTAAGTTAAGCGAAACGCTGGGCGGCGGTTCTTTGACCGCTCTACCTATCATTGAGACCCAAGCTGGAGATATTTCTGCATACATCCCGACTAACGTTATTTCAATTACGGATGGACAGATATTTATGGAGACTAACTTGTTTTATCAAGGTATCCGTCCGGCTATATCGGTTGGATTGAGCGTATCCAGAGTTGGTGGCGATGCCCAAAGCAAGGGCATTAAAAGTGTCGCTGGCGGCTTAAGACTATCTTTGGCGCAGTTCCGCGAACTAGCTTCATTCAGCCAGTTCTCGACTGATCTCGATGAACAAACTCGTAGTCGTATTGAGCGCGGTCAACGTTTGACCGAGCTGCTCAAACAGCCGCAATATTCACCCTATGCGCTCTGGGAGATGTATGTGGCTCTATTGTCCGCAACTGAGGGCGTCTTCGATAAAGTCCCTATTGATAAAATTAAACCGGCCGAATCTGAATTGTTGCGTGAGCTAAGGACCAAACACATAAAGCTTGTTGAATCTGTAAATAGTGGAACTACTCCAGACGATAAGCAAAAAGAGCAAATCCTTAAGGTTGCTAAGTCTATTGCCGTTAGCTATGCCAAAGATGATGACTTAAAGGTTAAGTCTTCGGGAGACAAATAGTGGCTAGCACCATAATCTTACGGCGCCGGATTAGTTCCATCCGTAACACTCGGCAAATTACTAAAGCTATGGAGTTGGTTGCGGCGAGCAAGATGCGTAAGGCCCAGGAACAGGCGCTGCGCAGTCGTGCTTACCGGGATGCAGCTTATGGCTTATTGCGCCGTTTGAACTCAATTTCCGAGGTAAAACGGCAACCTTTGTTTCGCCAACGCGAAATTCAACGTCGACTTTATGTTGTCGTCACCAGTAACAGCGGTCTGGCCGGAGCATATAACGCCAATGTGCTTAAACTATTAACTAGTAGTGTTCGTGAAGACAGGGGCTCCGCTATTAGGAGCCAGGTGATAGCTATCGGCAATAAAGGAGCTCAGTTTTGCCGACGGCTGAACGATATTGAGCTATTAGCAGTATATCCGGCTTTTGGTGACCACCCGACACCGAACGATTTACGGCCGACCCTTAATACTATCATTGACAAATACATCAAGGAGGAGACTGACGAAGTGGTGCTGCTCTATACTTTATTTAAGAGCAATTTGGCACAGGTGGCAACGCGGACGGCTATCATGCCAGCGAGATTTGATGAAGACGGAGAGAGTGATGTTAACGGCGGCGGATTTACGAATTTTGAACCTGACGTAGAGACGGTCCTGCTTTATTCAGCAATCACTTTAATTGAAGCCCAGTTGTGGCAGGCGGTACTTGAGGCCATAGCCAGTGAACATTCCGCTCGCATGTTGGCAATGAAGAATGCCAGTGATAACGCCAGCGATTTGATCGAAGAATATACGCTGGAGTTTAATACCGCTCGTCAGGCGGCAATCACCCAAGAACTGGCGGAAATATCCGGCGGTGTAGAAGCAATGAATGAATAGATATAGATGAGGAGAAGATAATATGGCAACAACATCCAATATTAAAACTGGCACCATCAGTCAGATTGTAGGCGTGGTAGTTGACGTAGAGTTCAGCAAGGATACGCTTCCGGAGATCTATAATGCCCTACAGGTTGAGCTCGAGGGTAAGATATTGGTGCTAGAGGTTGAGCAGCACTTAAGCGAATCAGCCGTGCGCACTGTCGCGCTTGGCTCAACTGACGGACTGAAACGAGGCGCAAGCGTGATTGACACCGGTCAGGCTATTAGTGTGCCGGTCGGAGAAATGACACTTGGCCGAATGTTTAATGTAACGGGGGATCCGATAGATAACAAAGGCGGCAGTTTCAAAGAGCGGTCACCTATTCATAAAGCCCCGCCGCCACTTATTGACCAGTCAGGTCAAGTTGAAGTACTGGAGACCGGTATTAAAGTAATCGATCTTATTTCACCTATTACTAGAGGCGGTAAGGTGGGGCTGTTTGGCGGCGCCGGTGTCGGAAAGACAGTCTTAATACAAGAGCTAATCAACAATATAGCTAAATTTCATTCGGGCTATTCGGTGTTTGCGGGAGTTGGTGAGCGCACCCGCGAAGGCAATGATCTCTATAATGAAATGGAGGAATCCGGCGTTATTAAGAACACTTCACTGGCGTTTGGCCAGATGAATGAACCGCCTGGAGCCCGGCTTCGGGTTGGACTTTCGGGTTTGACAATCGCCGAAGGTTTTAGGGACAAAGGTAGCGACGTACTGTTGTTTATAGATAATATTTTTCGTTTTACTCAGGCTGGTAGTGAGGTTTCTGCCCTGCTTGGACGCTTGCCGTCGGCTGTCGGGTACCAACCTAATTTGCAACAGGAAATGGGTGCATTGCAGGAACGGATTACATCCACGCGCAATGGTTCAATTACTTCCGTACAGGCTGTATACGTGCCAGCGGACGATTTGACAGATCCGGCGCCGGCAACGACTTTTGCCCACCTCGATTCAACCATTGTGTTAAGTCGCGCACTGACCGAGCTTGGTCTATATCCGGCAGTTGACCCGCTGGACTCGAACTCGACCATACTGGACCCTGAGATATTAGGTGAAGAACATTACTTGGTTGCGCGTGAAGTTCAGCGTGTATTGCAGCGCTATAAGGACCTTCAAGATATCATAGCTATTTTGGGCATGGAAGAACTCTCTGACGAAGACAAACTAACTGTTAATCGAGCGCGCCGGATTCAGCGCTTCTTGACTCAGCCATTCTTTGTTGCGGAAACCTTTACCGGGATGTCCGGAAAGTACGTCAAGCTAGTTGACACCATTAAAGGTTTTCGTGAAATTTTAGATGGCAAACATGACCGTAAGAGCGAAAGCGCCTTCTATATGAAGGGAGATATTTCTGAAGTCAAGGAAGAAAAATAATTAGCTTATGTTTCATTTGACCTTAGTTTCTCAGAGCGGTATCAAGTACGATGCTGACGTGTCAGAAGTCATGTTGCCAACAATGGATGGCCAGATTGGTGTTTTAACCGATCATATGCCGCTTATTAGCGTCACTAAGCCCGGCGTAATAAGTATTCGCCGTCAGCCGCACGATACTGAACGTGAGATGGATCACTTTGCGACGTACGGTGGAGTACTCGAGTTTGAACACAATAATTTAGTTGTGGTTGTCGATGAGGCGGATGCGGCCGAAAGTATCAATGAGCTAGAAGCTCAAAAGGCCTATGACGCTGCTCAACGGATGAAGGCTGAGGCGAAAGATCAACTCAGTTTAGAGAGAGCTCAGGCCTTAGTTGATCGCCATGCTGTGCGTCTCCAGGTCGCAACGATCAGACGGCATCACCACCACTAGAGTAATTGCCTATTTAGATATAATCGACATTCGCCCTACTTGAAGCACGCATAAAAATGTCTACATCATGTTCTGCTGGGTTTAAATAGTAGGAAGTTAACGTTGTATCACCGTTCTGATCCGCTTGCCTCGCAGAGTCGATAAGCATTCTACAGATGATATGGCTTAGTCTTTGGCTATAGGTGTCGAATACAAAAGGTTCTTCGGTCCAGTCGGTCGAGCCTAATAACAGGTTGGTGTCTGGCCAGAGTCGTTGATCAATGTCGCGTATTCGTACGGCATGTATCTCTATCGGATGTTTTGGGTAAACCGCAACTAGATGGGGGCTAATGCTAGTTTCATTTAGGCCAAACATTTTTAAGAAGGCGGTCGAATCCACTCGGAATGCTTTGCGTAGCTCTTTAAATTCGTTTTGAAAGGCGAGCCCGCGGTTTCTGGAGTCTACTGTACTTTCAGGAATATTTAATAGTTCCGGTCGAGTGCTCATTATTTCTAAACTTTATACTAAATTAAACAAAATTCCAATTAAGTTTGTTCGGCTTCTTTTGGCGCCGGCTGTTTAATACCACAATATTTGCAGCGGGCGGCTTGGATCGGGATGGTGCTTAGACATTCAGTGCACTGTTTGTCTGTTGGATCGGGCGACTTGCGGTATTTATTGGTGAAATTGATTAGCTTGTTTACTGGATTAACCACTAGAAAATAAACTGCTGCGGCAATAACTATTAAAGATATGAAACTGTTAATGAAGTTACCATAGAGAAATTTACTGTGGTGAAGTGTGAAGTAATAATTCGAAAAGTTAGGATTGCCGCCAATGGCGGCAACTAAGGGAGTGATGAGATCTTTGACTAACGATTGGACCATGCCATTAAAGGCTGCGCCGACAACAAAGGCGACCGCCATATCTACCGTATTTCCACGCATGATGAACTTTTTGAAGCCTGACCACATCGCGGTAACTATTTTATACGAATTTATCGGGTCTTGCATAATTATTGGAGACGGAGTAGCATCTAACTTTGTGATTTAAATCATACTATGAAAACAAGCCAACAAATATATAACCAAAGTTTAACTATCGGTATCGGGTCAATCGAACCGGCTCCGCATATTGCAAAAGCAGAATACGGTTGGGAGTTAATTGAGCGGTTGCAATCAGACATCCTCGATAGTCCGGGTGAGCTGTTTAAGCCGACAGAAATTAACATGCCAGTGCAATGCGCAGACGGACGTACGCTCAAAGCAATCGGCGGCAGCGCCATTGGTGGCAGTTTTACGGCAGTGATGGCTGATTGTCTAGGTGATAGACGCTTCTATGCGCCCGGCGATAGCGCCTATGAGCACGCCCTTAAGGTCTATGACTACGTTGTTAAGCAAGATTTAAAGATAGGTGGTCATGACGATGATTATGCCGTCAGCCCTAATTGTGGTTGCGGCGGCGAGGATAAACTGGATAGTCTGCACACAGACAGTATGTCAATTTTGAGGTTTGTCAGCGAACATGGTGTTAGTGTCAAACGAACTTTAGAGAGTCTTTTGGATGCCAACACTGGAGAAAATTTAGGCATTAAAGTCGATTCTTCGCTGCATGCAACTATTGTCGATCAAGCGCGCGAGCTGCATTCGTTGTCCGGAACCGATAAGCCATATGTGAGTAACGGCCTTGATTTGCGTAAAGCGATGGTCGAAGTTGGCGGTCCTGACTCCATTGATCATTTGAGTGGCGATCATAAAGAAGTGATGGCAATAATCGATTGTCGTACGGATAATATTCTTGACCGAGCGGTATTGGCTGAACGTTACGCGGGACTCGTGCAAGCTTTTTATATTAACGTTGCATCCATTCGGTTTGCTTCGGAAGTCTTGAGCGCCGGTAACCCGCAAGCGACAGAACTTAACTTTATGGCTGGACTCTATTACAACATAGCTGCCAGCGCTGTTTTGGCTGGTCCATCGCTGCGCTTGCTGACTCTCACCTAAGCCTCTCTTGAATAACGCTAACGCTTTTATGCTTTACTTTTGCTGAGAGACGCTGTACGCTTGGTTTATAAAACTAAGGAGGTTCCAATAATGATTGTTGGAAGAAAACAGGTGGCTACACTTGTAGCTGAGTTCCTGGGCGTCGGTGTATTGACGTTAACGTTTTTAAGCGTTCAACGTTCTACCATCGGCATTCCGTATTTTGTCGCTATCGCGGCAGGCGCTGCAGTTGCAGTTGTAGCGTACTTCTTCGGCGATACATCGGGAGCGCACTTGAACCCGGCAATTACCCTAGCACTTTGGACTGCTAGGAAGGTGGGAACGGTAATGGGAGCATTATACATAGTCTTCCAGTGCCTAGGCGCTTGGGCAGCCTATGGCGTTTACCACTATTTTGTGGGTGCAAGCCTGCAGTCAATCGGTGGGCACTACAGCGCACGCATACTATTCGCAGAGGCTGTAGGTGCATTTATACTGGCCCTAGCTTGGGGAGCGGCAACGTTCCACAAGTGGGACAGTGCTAACCGCAGTCTAATGCTGGGTGGCGCATATGTTCTAGCGATTATTGTCGCTGCTGCAGCCGGCGTTGGAATTGCTAACCCCGCCGTTGCTCTTGGCGTTCGCGCCTGGGCTTTTGCCGGCACTATGGGATGGGGGACATACGTACTTGGTCCCGTGCTTGGCGCAATCATTGGCGTAAACCTATACGGTCTCTTGTTTGCAGGAGCAAAGTTTCCTACAGGCAAGTTGGCTCTAGCGGAGGCTGCACCGGCTTCTAGCTCTAGTGGCCGCTCGGTTAGGGGCAAGAAGTCTTCGACTAAGAAGTCGTCTGCACGACGATAAAATTAATACAAACTGCAAATAAGCTGCCCGCGATTAAAGCGGGCAGTTTTATTTTTGTGATTGTAAAAGCTGTGTTTCGAACTCGAGTATACCGTTTATATCTTCCTTGTACATTGAAGTGTCTGGAAATTCTAATGCCATTATTCTCGTCCACACAGCTCCTATAAGAAGTTTTAGCTGATCTTCTTCGGTTTGGTCATAGAGTAGTTCCATTTGTTTAATCTGGCCGTCATCTTCATCTGGTTCAACGAACTGCAGCAGCGCGCGTTCGATACTGTAGTCCTTATATTCTGGTGATCGCTCGAGCAGCAGTTTATAAAAATATAACTGGCGTTTATGGTGAAACGGGCGTTGGTCTTTGGTCCAGCGCGTATAAGTTCTGCCGGTCTTAAAGTCAACTATCGTGAGTTTTTTGTTTGTTTTGTCCACAATAAGGCGATCAATTTCTCCAACCAGTCTAGCTGAATTTAATACAGTGCTGAACCCAATTTCACTTTTGTCGTCAGCGCCGATAGCAACCGGCATAGTTTTGATGTAGGTTGCTAAGGCATATTCGCCTTTATCAATAAGTTGATCAGTATCTGCTTTAGGTAAGAAATGTTTCGCTATCTCAGTAGTAAATTCATGCAAAACCGCGTCAATCGCAGGATTTTTTCCTTGTGCCAGTGTTTGCCTAAATTGCCAGTCGAGAGTGTGATGGATGGCGCTTCCGTAGATTGCACTGAGTGATTGAGGTTGGGGAAATTTAAGGATCTGATTAATAAAAAATCGACGCGGGCCGCCGTCTATAACATTCGTGTACGCATTTAAATTAGTTGAGCTCAAGTTAAATTTATCTAAGCGGTGTTGCAATAAGGCTTGTTTATGTGGACTAAAGTTATCGAGGTGACGGTCAAACCAAGCTAGAGACCGCTGATTGATACTAGTGGAACTGACGGGCGGCAGTATGACCTTTTCTTTGCCACGTGGTAATAGGGGGCTAATAATGTCCCCTGCTTGTGCGTATTCGTCAAGATAACCGATCGGTTCAGCTGCCCGTCCGTTCAAACTTTCTTTATACCCAACTAGTAGAAGCCGTCGTTTGGCGCGGGATAATGCTACGAACAATAGGCGCAGTTTATCGTCATCAGCTTGGTTCGTGAGCCTGATAAAGTTTAAGTTTGGTGGCAGCTGTACCATGTGATTTCGTCCCCTGCTGCTGCGTCCCCAGGCTCGATCAACGCAATCGATTAAGATTACTGAATCAAATTCCTGGCCTTTTGCTGAATAGGCAGTCATCAAGTTTACGGCAGACTGATTTTCGCGGAACGGCGAACTATCGACAATCCTAATGTCTGCGTCAATGTAACCGTTGCAAAAGTCTATAAAATCACTAAGTTTGAGGTCGCCGGGTCTGGTAGACTTGGCTCGGGCACGTAAAATTGAGATGTGCCCGAGCAGTCGCCAGGCATCGGGGTTTAGTTCGGAGGAATCTTGCTCAAGATTCCCTAGATAGTAATTAAAAAACGGTGATAGATATTCTGTTTGGTTTAGTTCTCCCAGCTGCAGAGGCAAGGTCCCGATTAAATAATTTAGCATTTGCTCGAACGCGCTAGATGGCTCGATTTGGTTCAAACGGATAAAAAATAGTCCGATTGGTCTGGTGAGGTCATTATCTAAGATTAAATCGGTCCAGTGTGCCTTATTTTCCTTAGCCTGCCATGACATTTGCCAAATTAATGTTGTCGGTAATTTTAGGTAGTTAAAGCTTAGTATCTTGGGCCACAGAATATCCGCTTCGTACGGTTTGTCTACGTTTAAAGCCAGCCTGGCTGCTATAAGCAGTTCATTGATTTGCGGATTGTCTAGAATGTCGTCGCGTTGATCATAACTCAACCCAATATCTTTAGCATGTAAATAAGGAATGAGATTGGCAAGATACTCGTGTTTAGGGGCAATTACCGCAATGCTGCTCGGGTCTTCCCCTCCCTTAATTAAATCGGCGATAGTTTTAGCAGTCCAGGCTAGGCTGGAGCTGTCTAGCGGTAGGTCTACCCTGCGGATATCCTCGTTTAGTTTAGAGCTTTTGCTGACTTGCTGTTTGGGTGTCAGAGTTAGCTTATTTGCGATTTTATTGCGTACACCTTCGGCTAAGTCGATAATCCCTTGAGTTGATCGGTAATTGGACTTTAACGCGATTAGTTTGACGTTGGTATAGGTTGAATAAAAACGCTCCATGTTTGAGTAGTGTGCTCCTTGGAAGCTATAGATTGCCTGATCGTCATCGCCGACCGCTAGTACGTTCGGACGGTTTTCGTTGACCGTGTTATCCAGCAGCAGCTCAACTAAGCGCAGTTGTGATTTATTGGTATCCTGAAATTCGTCAAGTTGTATATATTGGTAACGTTCCTGGAGGTTTAGTTTAATTTCTGGGTTGGCGATTAATCCGCTGATCGCAAGCGTAATCATATCATCATAATCATATAGTCCCTGCTCAAGCAGTTGTTTATTGTATGCATCATATATCTTCGCAAAGTCTTTGAGCTTTTGCATAATCCGCGGCTCAAGTACCTGCCATGATCCATCGCCACGTTTACTTATCCAGCGGTCTTTCCATTTTGTAAGCGGCTTTGATGAAGTGTCGGTTTGAGCTGTTTCTACAGCAGCATTTAGCTGTTCAAGCCAGAGTGATTTAAGTGGAAATACCATGTCATGTTCGAATTGAGGCAGTGTACCCGATCGATTAAGTAGATCGTTGAAGGCTCCCAAAAACTTAATATCCATGCGTGGAATTGCAGGCAGTACTTGATTTACGATCTTCGTAGCGTCCGCGCAAAATGTCTGGTTGTATCGATTAATAGCTATTAGTTCGCCCGGAGATATCAATGCACGTTTAAAGGCGCTGATCAAGGACTTTATATCTTTTACATAATAATCCGCTTTGAGCCGATTCGAATATGGCAGGATAGACTGGATTTGTCGTACGATCCTATCAATAGCTAGTTCATCTGCCGGCTGATCTTCCGGATGATTCAAAAAGATCTCCGGATAGTCATTAAATAGCTGCTGACCGAATGAATGATAGGTTGAGACCGTGATGTCATATGCGTCCGGTCCGATTAGATTTGCCAAACGTTGCTTCATAGCGGTAACGGCCGAATCGCTAAACGTCAAGCAGAGGATGTTTTCCGGGGAAGTATCAGTAGTTGCTAAAATGTTCCCTATCCTGATGCTTAACAGTTGGGTTTTACCGGTTCCCGGACCGGCCAGTACTAGCACTGGTCCTTCTAGGGTATTGACTGCAAGTTTTTGCTCCGGATTTAGCAAATTCTTAGCTTTAATGTAAGCTTCACCGCTCCTTGGATTCATGTTCTGATTATATGCCTAAGTTTCAGTAAATATTATGTACGTTCGGCACTTAAGCAGACTGGACAACTCTCTTCTACCGAGGAATAACTAAACCATTGGGGGATGGCCTTGTTCCATGACTCATAGCCATGGAAAGCCCGGGCATCTGCGGCTTGGCGCAGAACCCAACCAAGCCAGCCGTATAACCTTATTTTACCGGCAATAACCGCCGCCCAGCCTTCGCCTACAGGTATAATGGTGATTGGCTGTTTGGGCCTATATGGCTTCATATTTTTACCATTTTCCTGACGGATTAAATTAGCTGCTAAGAATTCGCCGTCATAAAGTGCGGTTTGAGCCATACCGCTATACGGAGTATTGGCGTTATCTCCAAGTACAAAAATACTGTCTTCGGCTGCAAGATAGACGTCCGTAGATACGTGGTGGTTGGCACTCATGGCGAAGTTGTTATCCGCAAAGAATGGATTCATGCTTGCTCCGGCTGTCCAGATCACCGTGTGGCTTTGGATAAGCTTGCCGTTGATTGTTAAGTTATTGGCGGATTCACCCTCGACCCTTTGGTTGGTATATATTTTGATGCCTTTTTTGCGGATTTGCCGGGCAACCATTCGGCTTGTATCGCGCGGCAGGTGTGCAAGCAGTCGGGTGCTGGAGTCGATCAGGTCAATATGCAGCGGTCTCGGTTGAAGTTTATGCAGTTGCATGATGTGCTTGATGTATTCGGGCAAGGCTCCGGCCAGTTCGATTCCGGTTGGGCCGGCACCGACAATTACGTAATTTAAATCAGGCTGACGGTTGTCGATTAGTTGTTGATGGATATGAGATTTTAGTTTTTCAACATCCTCAATACTTTTGACGCCATAAGATAACTCGGCCAGTCCAGGTATATCAAAGTAGTTCGTGATCACACCGAGAGCTAGTACCAGTATGTCGTAACTATACGTTTCGTTAGTTGCAGTTAAGATCGTTTTGGTTTTGCGGTCGAGTGTTTTGGCTTTGCCGGTCGCTATTTTTACTTTACTACCCTCGAAAATTGTATTCAGTGGAATGGTGGCGTTTGATCTTAAACCTCCGGTCGCAACGTGATATAAAGTTGGATAATAAGTCAAATATGCTTTGTCGGATAATAGTGTGATGTCAAAGCGTTCATCGCGGGACAAATCAAGTGCCGCTTTAGTTCCGGCAAAGCCACCGCCAACTACTAGTACTTTTTGTTTGGGCATCTTAATATATATATTATCATGCTCAAGACTAGGTTGTGTCTACATGCCCGGAACTAGTCAATGATTAATGCATAAAGCCGAGACGGATATTTTTCTAATAAACTTTGGATTCTCGATGGATTATTTAAATTCCTATGGCAATACACTTGTGCTTAACACCAATTGGGCTTAAGCTTAAAATAACTAAATGACGGATTTAAAAGAGCTAGTGAAGGCCGGTGGTTTTAAGGGTGAACTAGATGATTCGCCTTCGATCATTGAAGCCTACTCCCATGATGCGTCATTGTTTGAAATCAAACCCAAACTAGTGGTGTTCCCTAAGGACTCACAAGATGTCGAGTCTTTAGTTAAAGCGGTGGCTCAAGCCAAGAAATATGATTCCAGTTTGTCTTTGACCGCCCGTTCGGCCGGTACAGACATGGCCGGTGGGGCAATCAACGATTCGATTATAGTTGACTTCAGGAAACATTTCACAGAGATGGGGTTAATTACGCGCACAACGGGACAAGCTCAGCCAGGAGTACTTTATCGGGATTTTGAGAAACGGACTTTATCGCATGGCGCATTGATGCCTACGTTCCCGGCATCGCGTGATCTGGCTAGTATTGGCGGGATGGTAGCTAATAATAGCGGTGGCGAAAAGTCGTTAGAGTATGGTAAAACCAAGGATTTTATTAATGAACTTAAGGTAATTTTTTCTGATGGTGTCGAACGGATCGTGAAGCCATTGACTAAGGATGAACTGGATAAGGTGATGGCTAAAGATGATTTTGAGGGTGAGCTTTATCGTAAAATTTTTAAGCTATGTGAAGACAACTATGATGCAATTAAGGCTGCCCGTCCGATAGTTAGTAAAAACTCTATGGGCTATACATTATGGGAAGTTTGGGATCGCGAAACCGGCGTATTCGACTTAACCAGACTGATTGTTGGTAGCGAAGGAACGCTTGGTTTTGTGACGGATATAACATTTCGCTTAGTGCCATCCCGCCCCTATTCAGGTCTGCTAGTGTTGTTTCTGAGAGATATAGAAAAATTAGGCGAGCTGATCCCCGCAGTTCTTGCTCACCATCCGGCAACGTTTGAGAGTTTTGATGATCAGACACTTTGGCTGTCAATCCGGTTTATGCCAAGCTTTTTAAAACTACTTGGAACCAAGCGTTTTATCAAACTACTATTTAGCTTGATACCTGACGGCGCTCAATTGCTTCGTGGCGTTCCAAAACTAATACTGATGGTTGAGTTTAACGGTCAGACCGAAGCTGAGGTCAGGGCTAAGATTAAGGCACTCCACTCAGATTTAAAAGGTTTTAAAGCGCGCTATGAAATTAACGGCTTTGAAGAAGATGCCACTGAAGGAAAAAGTGAGAAATTCTGGGTGATGCGGCGGCAGAGCTTCAACTTATTGCGTAGCAAGGTAAAAGACAAACACACGGCACCGTTTATTGATGATTTGGTGGTAAATCCCGAGTATTTGGTTGAGTTTTTACCAAGGCTCAGGAAGATCATAAATAAGTACAAGCTGTTTGCAACGATCGCTGGCCATATGGGAGACGGTAATTTTCATATTATCCCCTTAATGCGGCTAGAGGATAAAAAAGAACGGGACACTTTGCTTCCGGCGATGAAAGAGGTTAACGAACTGGTACTCAAGTATCGTGGGTCATTGTCCGGAGAGCATAATGACGGGTTGGTACGCGGTCCATGGCTGGAAATGCAGTTCGGTAAGAATATAGTCGATTTGTTTAGAGAGGTTAAACAAATTTTTGATCCTGAGGAGATTTTTAATCCACACAAAAAGGCTACTGCCGATTGGGACTATAGTTACTCACATATTCGTCAGCATTTTTAAGTCACACCCAGCATTGATCCAAATCAAGCTGTGCTAAAATTAGCATAAGAGATTTAAAGAGAAGTGAATAAAGCTAAAAAGCGATTGGGTCTGGCCATATTTATTATTGCTTTTTTGGTGGCCTGGGGGGTATATCTGTCTCGCGTCAGCATACCTGTACTTCAACCAAAAGGCCCGGTTGCCGATAAAGAGTTTCGACTTCTTTTGCTCATATTTGGTTTGTTATGTGCGGTTGCGATCCCGGTTTTCATACTGCTGGCCTACACGCTTTGGCGCTACCGCGAGGATAATCCCAGACGTGGTTCTTATGTTCCGGAATGGGCGCACAGCCGCTGGCTGGAAGGTACCTGGTGGGCAATTCCGGCTATCTTGATTGCAATCGTCTCAATTATTACCTGGAATGCTACTTATGCCCTAAATCCGTATAAACCGCTTGATCCTAAGCGTCCGGCTTTGACAATCCAAGTAGTCTCGATGGACTGGAAGTGGCTCTTTATTTACCCCAAGCAACATATCGCAAGTGTCAATTTAGTTGAGTTTCCTCTACATGAGCAGATCCATTTTTATCTAACAAGCGATGCCCCAATGAATTCGTTCTGGGTACCGCAGTTGGCCGGTCAGATATATACGATGGCCGGTATGCAGACGCAGTTGTATATGGCCGCTGATATTACTGGCAATTTTGTTGGGCGGTCAGCTAATATTAGCGGTGTTGGTTTTGCGAGCATGCAATTTACGGCCAAAAGTGTCAGTAGCCGAGAGTTTAATAGTTGGGTCGATAAGGTACGCATGTATTCACCTAAGCTAAGCATTCTCGCTTACCGCCAGCTTGAACGTCCCAGCTCCTACGTGCCGCCGCATTACTACTCATATCCTGCCAAGAATCTATTCGGTTTAATTATTGACAAATACATGCTTCCTTCAGCACACGGGGTGGTCATATGATATCTACATTTGCCAGTTTTCTTCTAGGCAAGTTATCGCTTAATCAGCTACCGAATAATCCAATTACTGCCGGAGGTGCCATCATCCTAGTTCTGATACCGTTAGCGGCTGTTATATTTATCAGCGTTACTAGGCGCTGGAAGTGGTTGTATCGTGAGTGGCTTACTACTCAGGATCCGAAAAAGATTGGCAAGATGTATATTATCGTGGCGGTGTTAATGGGATTAAGAGGTCTGTCCGATGTGATATTAATCAGACTGCAGCAAGCGCTGTCCGTTGGCCATGCGCATGGTATTATCAGCGCCTCGATGTTCCAGCAGGTTGTCAGCGCTCACGGAACGATTATGATTTTCTTTGTTGCGATGGGACTGATGTTCGGTGTTATTAACATGATCGTACCGCTGCAAATTGGAGCCCGCGACGTAGCCTTTCCTTTTTTAAACGCTACTAGTTTCTGGCTGTTTGTCGCCGGCATGGTGCTGATCAATGTTTCTTTAGTCATCGGAGATTTTGCCGCTACTGGATGGCTAGCTTATCCGCCGCTAAGCGAATTAAAATACAGTCCGACTGTCGGGGTAGATTATTGGATATGGAGTCTTGAAATAGCCGGAGTCGGCAGCTTGCTGGCCGGGGTTAACTTTATCGTGACTATCCTTAAAAAACGGGTTAAGGGCATGAAAATGATGCTCATGCCGTTGTTCAGCTGGAGCGTTTTAGGCTCGATGTTTCTGGTTGTGTTTGCCTTTCCGATCCTAACCGTAACTTTAACATTACTGGCTTTTGATCGGACTTTTGGCATGCATTTCTTTACGGCGGGTCATGGGGGAAATATGATGATGTATGTTAATTTAATCTGGGCGTGGGGTCATCCTGAGGTGTATATATTAGTACTGCCAGCTTTCGGCGTATATTCCGAGGTTGTGGCAACCTATGCGCGCAAGAAATTGTTTGGTTATACGTCAATGGTTTGGGCGATCTGGGCAATTGTCATACTTTCGTTTATAGTCTGGCTGCACCATTTCTTCACGATGGGGGCAGGATCAGATGTCAATGCGTTTTTTGGCATCATGACCATGATTATCGCAGTTCCGACTGGAGTTAAGCTGTTTAATTGGCTGTTTACGCTTTACCGCGGTAAGATCAATATGAAAACTCCGGTGTTATGGTTTATTGCGTTTGTGGTGGTGTTTACGATTGGCGGAATGGCCGGGGTAATCATGGCCGTTCCCCCACTCGACTTTCAGCTTCATAACAGTTTGTTCTTAATCGCTCATTTCCATATGATGATTGTTTCAGGCGTACTGTTCGGCTATTTCGCAGCCATTACCTATTGGTTCCCCAAGTTTTTCGGTTTTAAGTTAAACGAACGGCTAGGACGGTATGCATTCTGGTCTTGGCTGATCGGGTTTTTGTTGGCTTTTGTGCCACTTTATATTCTCGGATTTATGGGCGCTACGCGGCGGCTTGATCACTATAGTGCCAGTCTAGGATGGCAGCCGCTATTTATAGCCGCAGGGGTTGGTGTAGTTTTTATTATTTGTGGTGTGGTTCTGCAATTCATGCAACTTGGGGTCAGTATCTGGCAGCGTAATTCTAATCGCGCCGGTCGCGATCCGTGGGACGGACGAACACTCGAATGGTCTCTGCCCACGCCACCGCCTTCTTTTAACTTTGCTAGGTTGCCAATAGTTACTAAACGTGATTCTTTTTGGTATGACAAACAGGCTCAATTTACCGACAGCCGTCCTTATGAGCCGATAACTATACCAAAAAACTCACCGCTTTCTATGGTAATTGCCTGCGGTGCCTTTTTCTTAGGGTTTGCTTTCGTTTGGCATATCTGGTGGCTTGCCGTGGTGGGATTGCTGGTGGTAATAGTGACAATTATCTGGCGCTCAATGGATGAGCATACAGAATATGAGCTTGACGCTGATGAAGTAATGCGTATTGATCGGGCACTAACACCAAAGGAGGCGGGTTTATGAGTGAATTGATTGCGGACGCCAAGATGGTTCAGCTAAATAAACAGATCGAGCGATCTGAGAAAAGTTCTACAGCCGTCTTTGGGTTTTGGGTTTACTTAATGACCGACTGTGTTTTATTCGCGAGTTTGTTTGCGGTGTTTTCGGTATTGCGCAACAACACTTACGGCGGTCCAAGCGGGGCGCAGCTATTCTCTTTGCCATATGTACTCATTGAAACGCTTGCACTACTTAGCAGTAGCTTTACTTGCGGGCTAGCATTGCTTAGCGCTCAGAGACGTCACAAAAAGCAGACGCTACTATGGCTAGGTGTGACATTCGCTCTAGGTTTGACCTTTTTGGGTTTAGAAATTACCGAGTTTCATAAATTTGTTACGATGGGAGATTCCTGGCATCGCAGCGGCTTTTTGTCCAGCTACTTTACACTAGTTGGTACGCACGGTGCGCATATTACGATCGGTTTGCTTTGGATGGCAGTCATGGGGGTATTTATTTATAAGCGCGGACTAGGCCCACTCGCTCTTAAACGGCTGCGCATGTTAAGCCTGTTCTGGCACTTTTTAGATGTAGTTTGGATTTTTATATTTACGATAGTTTATCTGTTCGGAGCATTACACGTATGAGTGAACCGACCAACCTTGAGTATACCAACGTACTAATTGCTGCTAGCCATGAGTCTGAGCCTTCACGGCTAAAGCATTACGTTATCGGTTTTATAAGTTCGTTAGTTCTGACACTCTGTGCATATCTTATTACTTATTACCATGCCGGTAACCGAGGATTGCTACTGGGATTGCTTGCGGTTTTGGCGCTTATCCAGTTTCTGGTACAATTATTTTTCTTTTTGCATGTGGGGCGCGAGTTATCGCCGCGGTTTAAGCTGATGATGACGGTATTTATGATTATGGTCGTTATAATATTGGTCGGCGGGTCGCTATGGATTATGCACAGTCTTGCAGGCCGGGTGATGCCATCTACTAAACAAATGGAGCAATATATGAATGCCCAGGATAACTTATGAGTCGGCTCAAAGCCTATTACATAATGGTTAAGCCCGGCATCATCTACGGGAATTTAATAACGGCGATTGCCGGCTACTTATTGGCATCAAAGTTAAGTATTAACGCTAGCAGTTTTATCGGCATGATAGTTGGTACCGGTTTAGTAATGGGCGGTGCATGTGTATTTAACAATCTTTATGATCGTGACATCGATCAAATGATGAAACGAACCAAAAATCGACCGACGGTTAACGGCCTAATCACTGCTCGATCTGGGATAATTTATGGTATCTGTTTGACCATTATTGGGTTCGGTTTGCTTGCTGTTTTTGTAAACTGGCTTTGTGTGGCAATCGGAGTAATCGGCTTTTTAGATTACGCGTTAATTTATACATACTTTAAGAGGCGGACTTATCATGCAACGCTTATTGGCAGCGTGTCGGGTGCAACTCCTATTGTAGGTGGCTATGTTGCTTACGCTGGGCATTTGGATTTAGTCGCATTACTGATCGGCTTGATGATGTTGTTCTGGCAGATGCCACATTTCTACGCGATTGCGCTGTTTCGCGCCAAAGAATACGAGAAAGCTAAGGTTCCCGTATTGCCTTTAATAAAAGGCCTCCCGGCGACGGTTGAGTATATTGTTGTCTATAGCGTACTGTTCGTGCTGGCGGTGGTTTCGCTATACTTTATCACCTCGCTGCATGTTTATTACTTATTGCTGGTCGGCCTAACGGCGGTTATATGGACCATATTTAACTTACGCGGAATGAAGGTTAAGGAAATCGAGCTTTGGGCCAAACGCAGTTTTCGTTACTCATTAGCGGTGATGCTGGTAATGTCGATCGGCGTTGCCTTACGCTAGCTTTTCAAAACTAACATTGACGGTTGTACCCTTGCCTAGAGTACTGGTGATCGTGATATTAGCTCGATGTACATCAGCGATCATTTTAGCAATCGATAAACCAAGACCATATCCGCCCTTGCCGCTTCGGGCGGCATCGGCGCGGTAAAATCGGTCAAATACATGTTCAAGGTCGCTCGCGGCAATGCCTTTACCGTGGTCACTAACTTTTATATATGGTTCGCTGGCATGTTGACCGCTATAGACGTTAACGATTGAGCCGTTTGGACTGTATTTAATGGCGTTGTCCAGAAAGATTACTAACATTTGCGCGATACTATCATGATCGCCGTTAATCTTGACCGAAGATCCTTTGTAGTTTAATTGTATCTTGTGCCGCTTGGCCAATGGCCTGACTTGAGCGATCGAGTCCAGGGTAATCTGTTTTAGATTGATTTCTGTAAATGACTGCTGCAGTTGCTGAGCCTCCATCCTCGATAACTTCATTAAATTATTGATTAGCATCTCCAGTTTACTAGCTTCCTCAATGTTGCTAGATATTACCTTTCTCAGATCAGGTTCTGGCATGCTCTCGTCCATCAGGGCGACTTCTGATTCCATTCGGATTGCGGTAAGTGGTGTGCGTAACTCGTGGCTGACATCGGCAACAAAGCGCTTTTGCTGTTCGTGCGTGTCTTCAATTGGCTTTAGAGTTTCGCGGGCTAGGATATAACTTATCAGGCCGCCGCCGACTAAAACTAGAAGATTAGTTAAAATCAGTTCATCTAGTAAATGGATACGTGCGGCGGCAAGATCATGCGGATTGGGCTGTGCGAATTGCGTACCGTTAAATATTGGGAAGGCGGTAGACAGTTCCCGGGTTTCACGACTCAGCCCGTAGACTAAGTTATCCGATCCGACCCGATAAACGACAGCTGAAAATATAATGCTAATAACCATTAGCACCACTAAATAGGACACGGTGAGCTTAAATGTCGCGCTTTTAAACATCAGTTTTAAATTACAAAAATAATTATGTCACTTTAGCGGCTTAACTTATAGCCAAACCCGCGTACCGTGTTGATTAAGGTCTGTTTATCGTTAAACGGTCGATCAATTTTTGAACGCAAATAACCAATATATACCTCAACCGTATTTGGCATAACGATTGCGTCTTCATTCCAGACGTGATTGATGATCATGTCTTTAGTTAAAATCTGTTCGGCATGGCGCATGAAGTATTCCAGCAGTGCAAATTCTTTGCTAGAGAGCTTGATTAATTTCCCTGCCCGTTTGACTTCATAGCGGGCTGGATCCAGTGTAAGATCGGCGTATTTTAGTACGGTTCCAGTCTGTACCGGCGGCCGGCGCATCAGAGCCTGCATTCTAGCGACCAATTCAGAAAATGAAAACGGTTTAACGAGATAGTCGTCGGCACCGGAGTTGAGCCCTTCGACGCGGTCGTCAATACTGCCTCTAGCAGTCAGCATCAAGATTGGTGCTTGTTGACCTTCGGCTCGTGCCGCCCGAGCTATCTCCAGCCCATCTATACTTCCCGGCAGCATGCGATCGAGAATGATAATATCGTAATCGGGGTCGATGGCATAACTTAATCCGGTATCTCCGTCAGCAACTGTGTCTACGGCATAACCCTTGAGCTCCAGTCCGCGTTTTACGGCGCTTGCTATTTTTTCTTCGTCTTCAACCAGTAGGACTCGCATATTTTTAAAAATATGTCCTTTCGTTAAGGTTTAGTATATGTCAATCTTTGAAAAATAGCTGTAAACGCTAGCTTTCACCCCTTGGTGTTGCAATTCGATTCCGTGCATGGGTTGCGAGCATGGCGACAAAAAGTGCGCCTAGTACAATCAAGTAGACTCCACGGTCGATCACGTTGGCTGCTAAAATTTGCGTTGTCGAGAATCCGTGTAGTTTCTGGGCTAAAGCCAAGAAGGCTTCACGAAAACCGATCGCGCCGGGTGTCAATGATACAAATAGTGAAAAGTTTGCTGCACCAGTATAGCTTAGGTCGCGTATCGGATTAAGGTTACCTGTAACTTCGTGTAACTCTATCCCATAGATGAGAGCTTGTGTCAGCAGCTGCCCAAGTGTCATTAGAAATAGTGTTAGGAGTTTTTCTTTGGTTAGCTCAAGTTTAATTTCAGCGTTGCGGCGCGCGAAAAGTTTGCGTGCAGCAAAAATGACTAAATAGCTGATTATAGCTGCACCAATAACGGCAGGTGCGTCTAGATACCAGTAATGGCTGGTGGCAAATAAAAAGCCGGCGCTGATCATCGCGTAAATTGCAAAATAAAACAGGGTGGCCATCAAGTAGGAATATACCGAAACTTTATGACGCCTTTTTAAATATGCAGCTCGTACGCCAGGGCCGGTTTGCAATGGTAAAAAAAAGTTGGCTAGTGTCGAGTAGATGGTGAGCAGCAGGTTTTCTTTTTTTGGCAATGGCTTGCCGCACAAAGCTAATGTTGCATTATATACACCCATCCACCACCACAGCAGCATACCGTAGCAAGCGAGTAACAGAAGCATGAGCCATAAGCTAATATGGCGTAGTTCATGAATGACTTGCGGATGACCGACGATGTAGTAGCCGAATAACGCCAGGACTAAAACCAGTAATACGACTGCAATGAGTGCGCGGATCCGGCTTTTATATGGCATGATGTATAACTATATCCCGAGCCGGACCTAGATTAAAGTTAACAGGTCAGTGGCAATGTGCTTGATTCCGTCCGACGCTCTGAAACTATCAACATACAGAATTCAGCGTTTTCTTAAGCGATTGGAATTTAATGCTTAGAGAGCTGTCACATACTTTACAGCGGCCATGAGGGTTAGTCCTCATAGTAATATCTCCAAGCTTTGGGACCATGTGATTTAAGTTTTTTAACTACAGAGAAAGGAGCGGCCGGGACTCATTCGTCCGAGTGCAACGAAAAATGTCAGTACTATCCGAGTTAATGCTTGAATATGAACAACAACGGCAGAAAAGGCTAGCCAAGTTTTACGCCAAGCTGCTTGAACACCGGCGTCGTGTTTGAGGTGGGGATATGGTAGCTTAGGCTGATCCGAAAGAGTACACTTGCTATATATGGTAGACGTTTACGCAAAAATGCTTCAACAGTTCGTTGGCCGGTACCCGACCCGTACTTACCGGAAGGGTGAGATTATTATTTTCCAAGGCGAAGCGCCACGCTGCACTTATGTTATACAGTCAGGTGTCGTGAAAGCATACAACTTGTCAATTCATGGCGATGAAAAACCGGTTGGATTTTATGGAGCAAATGAGAGTTTCCCCGGAACTTGGACTTATTATAAGGTGCCGAGTGCGATTTATTATTATGAAGCATTTACACCTGAGTGTGTGGTTTACTTGGTGCAGCGCGACGAATATGTGTCATTTGTCCGGTCTCATCCAGCTATGGCGCTTGCCGAGCTAGACAGATATGTCAATAATAGCTTAGGTTTGTCGATGCAGCTTAATGCTCTGCAGCATTCGCGTGCCAATGAAAAGCTTATGTATACTCTGCACCATCTTGCCCTGACGCACGGAAAAGTTATCGGCGAACATAAGCGTGAAATTGGGCTACGTTTAACGCATCAGGATTTTGCCAATCTTACCGGGCTGACGCGCGAAACTGCGGCAACTGAGCTTAACAGGCTTAAGCATAATGGTGTAATTAACTATGGTAAAAATCAACCATATACGGTTGATCTTAACAAGCTGCAGTTGATTTTAAACGACCAATATATTGCCGAGCTTGATCCTGAAGACGGAGTTAAGGCCGAATCCAGACTAGTTTAAGCTAAGCTGACTATTATCTTTTGCTTTTAGAGTGTCGTTGACTACTTTTGATAGGTTTTGTGGAGCTGTCCAAGACTTAATGATGCAGCGCGTGGCCCCAAGGTTATAGGCCTTGGTAACTTCGGGCGAATTTTCCATATTAGTGAAGATTAGAACTTTTACTGTAGGGTGACTCTTCAAGTCATATTTTTCTATCAGCTCAAGTCCGCCCATAATCGGCATTAGTAAATCCAACAAAATAAGGTCTGGCGTATAACCTTTGAGCAACTCAAGCGCTTCTTGCCCGTTATAAGCAGTTTTCACCCGATGCTTATCGCTCTGGAGAATCACCTTATAGGCTGCATTAAGATCTTTATCGTCTTCTACTACCAGGATGTTTGCCATAGCTCTATCTTACCTTCACTGTCTTATTATGCCACACCGCAGCAAATCTGTAGTGTCTATTTCTTTACTGTCTGGGTACGTATAGTTTGCGGAAGTAGAGGCAACGATACATAGAAGGTAGATCCTTTGTCTTCTGTACTGTCAAACCAGACTTCACCGCCCAGCTCGCTTACCAGACCTTTCACAAGATATAAACCCAGGCCAGTCCCACTCGTTTCTTTACGGATTACATTGTCGCCGCGATAGAATTTGCTAAAGACATTATCGCGGGAGTTTTTTGGTATGCCCATACCCGTATCACTAACACTTAGGATTACCCTATTGTGTTTAGGTTTAATGGCAAAACGGACTTCACCGTTGGGGTTTGTATACTTGATGGCATTAGACACCAGATTTCCGAGAATTTCCTTAAGGATAACGGCGTCAGATAAGATTCTTAGTTCGAGGTCAGGATGCTGTGTGATCAATTTGATCTTTTTGTCGTTTGCTGCCAGCTGGTGCTCATTTATAACTTCGTCCATTAGTTGAGCGGCGATGATCGGTTTTTTATCTACTGATATGCTTCCGCTCTCAATCCGGCTGATGTTAAGTAGTGTCGAGATTGTATCATTCATCCTTCCGGTCGCACTGACGATTGTGCGGAGTGATTTAGCTTGGGCTTTTGTGAGTGGTCCCATAAATCCGTCAAGCAGCATGTGCGAGTATGTTTTGATAGCCGATAAGGGTGTGCGTAACTGGTGGCTGGCAAGTGATATAAAATCACTTTTCATTTTGTCTATCTCATATTCTTTAGTAATGTCCCGGAAGATTTCTATACATCCGATTGGTTGGTCATTGACAAAGATTGGCGATACGGTTACGGCCGCCGGTATGAGAGTGCCGTTTTTGGTTTTGTAATGCGTGCGCTGGGAAAGTATCTGTCTGCTAACAAAAGCGCGGGTTATTGGACGCTCAATTAGCGGTATACTGCGGCCATTGTCGTCGTATGCCGACAAAAGCTTAGGCAGCCATACGCCTATAGCTTCTTCTTCGCTGAAGCCAAGGATATTCTGGGCTATTGGGTTAATCCGTGTGATGCATCCGTATTCGTCGGTCGTGATTGCGCCATCACCGATGCTGTCAAATAAAATTTCAGCCAGCGCACGTTGTTCTTCTAAAGCTACTCTGGTTCGGCTTGCCATAATCCAAATCATTATAGCAAGGGCGCTATTTGCCGATGTGCGTAATTTCTTACTATTTGCGATAATGCTTAAGTAAATACGTTTATGCACCACGATCTTTTGTTTTCGTTGCACTCTAAGTCTGCCAAGCGAGCCATTGTTATAGGGGCGATCGCATTAGTAGCCTTTTATGTTGTTATACCTAACATCCATGCTTTTGGCATTGATATACATACGGCCGTACCTAAAAATCTTTGGCTCTATCTGCTGGCTTTTGTGATATTTATGGTGACATTTTTAAGCACAAGCCTTAGCTACCGGTTTTTAGCCTTTAAAAAAGTCATAGTTGGGCAGATATTATTGGTTCAGTATGCCAGTGTACCGCTTAACTTACTACTACCTGCGGGTATTGGCAACATCGGTATCAATTACCTTTATCTTCGTGGCCGCGGCCACAGTCCGTCTACCTCAGGGGTAATAGCGGGCGTTAACAATGTTCTTGGAATTGTTGGCAATATTTCTTTATTGATTGTTTTGGTAGCGATTTTTGGTATTAATGCTAAAGTGATCGGCATTTATGCTGATCATGCAACTGTTTTATTAGTAATACTTGCGGTACTTGTCGTTATCGCGGCCGGCCTGGTCTGGTTTTTCTTCAGCCGTATGAGATTTGCCCGTCACCTGCGACGCAGCTTGATTGGTGCTCTAAGGCAGTATCGTAAACATCCGCTTAAACCACTTGCATCTTACGGCTGCGGCTTACTGCAGGCCACAATGACGGCTTTGACTTTCTATATTGTCCTTAATGCTTATGGAATTCATTTAAACTTTCCTTTAACATATATGATCTTTTCGCTTGGAGTGTTAGTTGGAGCTATCACTCCAACCCCTGGAGGGATAGGAGGTGTTGAGGCCAGTCTCACAGCGGGAATAGTTGCTGTGCATGGCGCAGGCACAGGTATGGCTCTGGCGGCAGTTCTGGCTTATCGAGTGGTTAGTTATTGGCTGCCGGTTACACTGGGAGTATTGGCACTAGGTTTTGTGCAACATCTACGTCTGATCAGCTGGCATAAATGATCGGCTTTAAGCTATTATTATACTTACCTTGTAATGAGGACTTGATAGGTGTTAGTAGAAGTAGCAGTCGCAGCTCTGGCTGGCATAATCCTGTTATATCTGTGTACACTTCTGCTACCCCCTAAGCCGGTACATTATGTTACCTATAGGATTATCCCGCCGGCAGTTTACGCGGTTGATTTAGAACCGACCATGAAGCTAATTGTCGGGTTGCTCAAGCAAAAGCAGACCAAACTTTTCAAACATAGTGCAGCGGTTGGGTTTGAAGTTATGGTTACGGATGAGAAGGGTATCTCATTCTTGGTATTTGCTCCACTCGAGTTAATGGAAACGCTTAAGCAGTGTTTGATTGCCGCATCGCCGCGCCTTCGCTTAGTTAAAATTAAAGACGGGTTCGGGTATTCACTGCCTTCTGGAGGCATTACTTACGCACATGATTGGCGGCCGCGTTCTCTAAACAAAGTAATCGAGCCAGGCTTAATTGATACTTTATTAATCACGCTAGGCGGGCTAAAATCGAATGAGGCCGGTGGCTGGCAGTTAATTATTAATTCTAAGAAATCTTCGTTTGCTACTAAAGCTACTAAATTAGTTTTAGGTACAATCTGGCATCTGAGCAAGGCGGTGCTTATAGTAATTTCAGATCATTTGAGCGATCAGGCTAGCGCCAGGCAGAGGAGATATAACCGCGCCATTAAGATTAAAAACAACCGTTCAAAAACAAATGATCAGATCATAGCTTGTACCCGCCTGCTGATAACCGCTCCTACGCAAAAAAGAGTCGGCCGGCTAAAGCTATCTACAGGTGCCGCCTTAAGCGCGCACGGGCTTAAAAGCAGTCGATCATTTCGTCCGGCAGTCATAAACTTTATTAAACGTCAACCTACTTATGGCTATAGGTTTAACCCAGACGAACTTCGCAGGCTGTATAACTTACCCGCGCCGGGTGGCAAGTGGGCGGAGTCGGCTGAGTTGGGCTACAGCACTAGGCTCGGAGCCACGCGCCAGATTCGACCTGAGCTAATTATTGGGATGGGCGAAGCGGGTAATCGAAAAGTTGCAGTTGGTCTGAGTAAGACTGAACGCGAAAAGCATTGCTTAGTCATAGGCGGAACCGGCATGGGCAAGTCGACACTGCTTGGTTATTGTTTTGTGCAAGATGTGTTAAGCGGTCAAGGTGCAGCGCTACTTGACCCGCACGGAGATCTATCCACTATGTTGTTGCGGCATATACCTAATCACCGTACGCGTGACGTCGTTTATATTGATCCTGCTGACTTGCGACATCCGGTAGGTGTCAATTTACTGGAGCTGCCTAAAGTAATTGGAGGCGACGATCTAATAATTGTTAAAGAATTCATTGTCGAAGCGATCATATCGATTTTTCGGAAAATATTTTCTGATGATGATAGTGGCGGGCATCGGATCGAATATATTCTGCGTAATACCATTCATACGGCATTTGATATACCCGGCGCTAATCTGTTCAGCTTGCATAAATTATTGACCAACGACTTATTTAGATCCAAAGTTGTAAGCGAGTTAAGCGACAATGCCTTGCGGGACTTCTGGTATGGTGAATTTAATAAGGCCGGTAGTTACCAGCGCGTAAAGATGGCGGCCGGGGTTACCGCAAAGCTTGGCCGATTTCAACGTTCAGCGGCTGCCAGTCGCATGTTATCACCGGCTCGCTCAAGCATAGATTTCGACGACATCATCGGCTCCAATAAGTTGTTAATTTGCAATCTCGCTAAAGGAAACTTAGGTGAAGATACAGCTTCGTTAATTGGGATGGTGATCTTAGCTAAACTCCAGTTAGCGGCATGGCGTCGCGTGCGTTTGAACATTGCTAAACGAACTCCATTCATGCTTTATGTAGATGAGTTCGGGTTATTTAATACCCCGATCTTTACCCAATTGATTAGTGAGGCTCGTAAATTCGGGGTTTATTTAACACTTGCCGAACAGACCACATCTTTTCAAAGCGATCACGAGATCAATTCTCTGCTTGCTAATACCGGTAATGTGGTATGTTTTAGGACGGCCGGAGAAATTGATAACCGGAGGGTATTGCCGTTATTTTCTCCCTATGTCCTAAAGAATGATTTGATTAATCTAGAGCCGTATAACTTCTATCTTAGGGCGAGCGGCGAAAAGGCTCAGCGACCGCTTCTAGCCAATACTTTATTGTTACCAGGAGACGGCAGTTTGGCAGTAGCAGAGAGAGTCATTAACGATTCACACCAGCTTTATAGTTATGCAATTTAGACTTCGCACTGGCTAAGGCTCGATGGTTAGGCCCGGCATAGTTTGGACTAACTGAATCCGTTTTGTATAATCCAAGCAGTTTATCGGTCTATCATAGGGCGTCGCCAAGTGGTAAGGCACCAGGTTTTGGTCCTGGCATTCGGGGGTTCGAATCCCTCCGCCCTAGCCATCATATATTTGTATTCATTTATATTAAGTATTTAGACTTAAAAACGATAGGTTAAGGTCTTAAAGTCAGCACTTATTAACAAGAGAAAACCATGTTAATATACACAAATGACCACAAAACATATATCCGGCGGCGTAGTACACAAATTACCGGCTGATCTTAGGAGTGCACTTTTAGACGACAGAAAGGCGCAGTTGCTCTGGGAAGATATTACCCCGCTTGCTCGCAATGAATGGATTTGTTGGACGGTTACTCCAAAGAAGCCGGGGACTCGAGCGCAGCATGTGCAGCGTATAGTATCTGAACTTAAGGACGGAATGCGCCGCCCTTGCTGCTGGATAGGCTGCATACACCGCAAGGATAAGGCAATAAGTCCATCGTATTCTACGCTTAATCGCAAGTAAATCTAGTCATCTTAAGATCTCGGATAACTGCCGACAAGTGCTATGCCGACATGATTCAGCTACAAATATGTAAAATTTGGTTATGCAATAAACTAATGATGGCGAAAGAAAACTAGTTTTCGGTGAGGCGCTATCAGAAGAAGTTAAAGCTATGGATGAATACTTAAAGGATATAGATATAATGAAGCAGGAGCTACATTAGGTTACGGCAACCACAAACGAAATAGACGATAGTACGATAGACCTTTAACTTAATTATTGAGAATATAGTTAAGGATCATGGGTATGAAAATCTAACCTTCTTTATTTCTTATCTCGGTAAGTTTCATGCATGGTGCCGATACGGCCTAAAGAAGGAGCAATTTTTGCTGCCAGCTCTTTGCGTTCTGATGAGTCTAGTTTTATAGCTCTAGCTTTTAATCTTAACTCACTAAGCGATAATGTCTGCCCATTTTCAAGGCGACTCACAGCGATAATGTATTGTTCAAGTGGAGTCATAAGCGATGAACGTATGGTATTTGGGTTAGTGGCTCTAGCATCTAAATCTAAATGAGTGGCGGCAATCCGTCGCAATACAGCTAGCTTCTTTGTGTTAAAGCCAATTAATGCCGGGTAAGTGTTAACTAACTCTTCGGTACTGTGTTCCCATTTAAGTAGCTTGATACTACGTCGCAAAAACAGCATTTTAGTTCTGACTGATTCAGGCGCAAAATTTATAGTTGAAGGCATGGCATTAACTAACTTAGCGGCATCAATATCTAGAGCTGCAAAATTAGCCATTTTCTCTCTGACTGATTCCGGAGCAAAGTTTATGGCTGAAGGCATGGCGTTAACCAGCTTAGGAGCATCAATACCTAGAGCTGTAAAATTAGCCATTTTCTCTCTGACTGATTCCGGAGCAAAGCCGATGGCTGAAGGCATGGCGTTAACCAGCTTAGCGGCGTCAATACCTAGAGCTGTAAAATTAGACATTTTTTCTCTGACTGATTCTGGAGCAAAGCCGATCGCTGAAGGCATGGCGTTAACCAGCTTAGGAGCATCAATACCTAGAGCTGTAAAATTAGCCATTTTCTCTCTGACTGATTCCGGAGCAAAGCCGATGGCTGAAGGCATGGCGTTAACCAGCTTAGGAGCATCAATACCTAGAGCTGTAAAATTAGACATTTTTTCTCTGACTGATTCCGGAGCAAAGTTTATAGCTGAAGGATTTGCATTAACCAGCTTAGCGGCGTCAATACCTAGAGCTGTAAAATTAGCCATTTTTTCTCTGACTGATTCCGGAGCAAAGCCAATGGCTGCAGGATTAGCATTAACCAGCTTAGCGGCGTCAATACCTAGAGCTGTAAAATTAGCCATTTTTTCTCTGACTGATTCTGGAGCCAAGCCGATGGCTGAAGGATTAGCATTAACCAGCTTAGCGGCATCAATACCTAAAGCTGTAAAGTTTGCCATTTTCTCTCTGACTGATTCCGGGGCAAAGCCAATGGCTGTAGGATTAGCATTAACTAACTTAGCGGCATCTAGACTCCATGAGTGCATGACCCGCTGAGTACCAATAAAGGTATCTAACGGAATGATAGTTGGGTGTTCGACCTGAAAAGAATCAATAAGTTCAGCAGATAAGCCGATAAACTCTAGAAAACTTCGGCGTGCTGAAACTACTTCTTGCCATCTATCTTGATTGACTGGTTCATCGAGTCTAAGTGATCCAGTTATAATGGTGTAGTTTAATAACTTAGATAGTTCTGGGTCGTCTACCCAGGTAGGATCTGCTCCATAGGCTTCCAACCACTGCCGGTCATCTTGGCCTAGAATGGTTAATTCTTGTGAGAATTGAACTTCGTTACTTGATTCCAAGTGACTAGCTACTATCATTTAGTATATTGTGTCACGTTGTGGGTATTCTTGCAAGGCATTGTATTGAACTCTATGTAGATTTGTTTGCTTGTTTAGTAAAGCTAAAGGTATTCGTAGTCAATGCAATTTTGCCGTTTACATAGCGGGTTATGCAATGATGGTGTTCTAACTTCGTTCACTATGGCTAGCCAAGCTATATGTTAAAATGCGCATGTGCAATCACTGAATGATGATGAAAGATAAAAAGTTTTGGGTGAAGTGTTATCCGACGTGCATAAAGCTATACTGGGATGCATATATATGCGAGGTTGAAATTTTCGGTTAGCCTGCTCAGTATAATAATGCCTGCATTAAGTGATACTTGCTGGCAGGCATTAACGTTTGCTAGTGCTTCGAATATGTTGGGTAATGAGTTTGGCGCACGCAGATGAATTGCACGGCCAGTTTTCCTAGAACTGGATCGCAAGCTGCTAGAGCATAAAACGGTTTCAGGTTTACTTTAGGCCCAAGCATTTGACATGATAGCTTTGAATATACTTTTGCTGCCTTGTCGATAGCTTAAGGTGACTGAGTAGCCTATTGTTTAGTTTTGCCATTGATAAGCTCTATCGGGGTTATTGCACAGGGACAATATTCGGCTATAAGTATCTCAATAATAACGGTTGACATTTTTATTTGCGCGTCTGCGCAACACCTAAACTGTCAAATCTAAACTAAATGTGGCTTTATAGAACTAGTAAGTGTCGGTTCATACATGTTGACGCGCTATTTTTCCAAGTAGTTCGCCAATACCACAGCATTATTGTGCTGTTTGTCCTTTGCTCCGTATACAAGTGTGATAGTAACGGTTTTAAGCTGTGTTCGTAGCAATTGCACTGCTTCCTTATTGTTGTCTAACTCCCTTTGATAACGTACTTGGAACTCTGACCATTTCTCTGGATCATGACTAAACCACTTGCGAAGTCCAGGGCTAGGCGCAATATCTTTTAACCACAGATCCACATTAGCTTTTTCTTTGCTGAGACCTCTCGGCCAAAGCCGATCTACAAATATCCGTTGTCCGTCTTTCGGACTATATGTTTCGTAGATGCGTTTAATTTTTATCATCATAACTCCTAGCATTTATTGATCACAGTTCCGTAGGCTAATTTTTCAAATACATGATCAGTGATCTACAAAATCTACGAGATATTTTAGTATCCTGTAAATTCTTCAGTCTTGATCTTGTCTTCGTTCACGTTTAAGCTAACTAACAATTGACGTATTGTCTTGACCATACCCTCGGGACCAGAAAGATAATAGATTGGCGCATTAAGATCCACCACATAACGTTTAATCATGTTAGAATCGACGTGACCCCGTTCTCCTCCCCAATCTGAAACGGAAGTATCGGTTACTATTGGTATGTGGGTAAAATTAGGATTTTCTATAGTTAAGCGCTCAAAATCTGCAGCAAAGGGTGCGTCTTTCGCTGTTCTATTAGCATGAAGCAGTATCATCTTGTGAGCGGTTTTATCGTGAGTAGCTTGAGCGATCATACTACGGACTGGCGTTACGCCGATACCGCCAATAATGAATACTGCCGGAATTGACTCTGTCTTATGCAAGGTAAAGTCGCCGTAAGGACCATCGAGTTTTAACTCTGCGCCAATCCGCAAGTCTTTTAGTATCCGTTTATAGGTCGTATTACGCAGACGGGTGGCAATGCCAATATTCTCCTCATAAGGAGCAGTTATAAATGAGAAACCGCGGGCATTGCCTTCTTCGTCCGTTTCCGGCGGGTTGATAAGTGTATAGTCAGCGAATTGACCAGCTCGATACTCATAATTTTCTGGCTTTTCAAAATAAAAGGCCATAGTATCTTTTGCTATCTCAGTCTTCTTAAGTAATTTAACATTTGTGATCATTTATAACCTCCATTTTGCTTTGCCATGGATAATCGCAGCCTTCTACACAATACTTTACTTTTCAACATGTTTTCTAATCTGACGAAAAACGTCGATCCAGTATCCTCATTAATTCAATAAATTCTTTCTTCTCCCTATTGGCTAAGTGTAACAAAGTGACATTGCAGAAGATGCTTGAGGATATGCGAAGCAGCAGACAACTCGACATTAAGAGCCTTGACTGTTGTTGAAACGCTTTGCGGGCATTCTACGTTAAGCGACTTAAGCATTCTGACCAGGTGTTTAATACCAAGTATCCTAAAAAAATGATCGCATGAAGAACATTGCATATGACTACATTAGCATATAAATCTGTTTAATATTGTAATTAATGAAGTTAACCTGCCGCCTTAAGTATTTGAGACATCATAATTTTAGACGATGCGTGTTTTTTCGACTTTGGATATTAGATTGAGCCTTATACCGGAGGCTGCTACCTGCGGTGATTTTCTGATAAGTGTTTAACTCTGAACACTAAGTCCGGTTCAAGTCTAACCTTGCAGCAGTTTGCTTAATCGGGCACAATTATCAAGTGGCTAATAATAAAACTGCCAAAAACGATCTTGAACATATTGGGTTCCGTTTCTTTGGATCTGTTGGTCGTTTTTCGGTAAAGTTTCGTTGGTTGGTATTGGTTTTTTGGGTACTTGCTGCGGTTTTGGCAGCGTATTTTCTGCCATCCCTTTCAAGTGCAGTGCAGTCAAATAATAGCAATTTTTTGCCTGCTAGCGCTCCAATTGAAAACGCTTTAAAGATATCCCAAGCTTTTGGCAATTCCACCAACGTTAACCCCATTCCTGTCATCGTAACCACAACTAACGGTCAAAAACTTACCCCTTATGATCTAGCAATTATTACTCGGTTGCAGTCGAAACTTGAGAGAGTCCCCCAGCTTAAAGAAGTTAAAAATGCCGGATTGTCTAGCGATGGTCAAGCTGTGGAGCTAATCGCTTTGGTTAAGGGAAGCGGCAGCATCGATCCGACGGTCACTGTAGATAATATGCAAACTGCTATTGCTCACGCCAACTTATCTTCTGGCATGCAGGCCGATCTAGCTGGAGATATCGTAACGGCGGTAGATAACAGTCAAACTACCGGCACTTCAAATAGCCAATTGGAAATCGGGTCGGCAATTTTTATCATAATTTTGCTGTTATTAATTTTTCGTGCGCCACTTGCCCCCATTATTACGCTTATCCCGCCGTTGCTGGTGGCTACGATGGCGGGCCCAATCATTGCCGAATTAGCTCGCAATGGGCTTAAGGTTTCGTCTTTTACGGAGCTGTTACTTACCGTACTAATAGTAGGCGCGGGTACTGATTATGGATTGTTTTTGATCTTTCGCGTTCGAGAAGAGATAAAGAATGGCTTGCCGCAAAAGGAAGCAATCGTCAAGGGTTTAAGTCGGGTAGGAGAATCCGTCGCCTTTTCGGGTGCTACAGTTATCGCAGCACTGCTTTCGCTAATGCTGGCAACATTTGAACTATATTCTGACTTAGGAGGACCGCTAGCTATTGGCATTGCTTTAATTTTGCTGGCCGGACTTACTCTACTTCCCGCTTTGCTTGCCATCTTTGGCCGCGCTGCATTCTGGCCTTATTTAAGACCTGAGCATAGCAATAAAGCTGGTTTTTGGGGTAGAGTTAGCGCATCGGTGGTGCACCGGCCGTTAGTGGTATTAGTAGTCGGTGTTCTAGTTTTAGGTGGTTTGACAGCTGCAGTATCCGAATATAAAGCAGCCGGTTTCGGCGGCAATACCAAACCACCTGCCGGCAGCGAAGCAGCTAAGGGTAACGCCTTACTTGCGCAGCATTATCCTTCTAGCAGTGCCAATCCAACAGGAGTTTTATTTGTCTTGCCGCAATCATTATGGCAAAATCCACAGCCACTGGTTTCTCTTCAGCGGGAACTAACTAGCTCGCCGGAGTTTAATAGTGTAGACGGACCATTGACCTTTAATGGTGCTACTTTGTCTTCAAACCTAATTAAATTACTCTATAGCAAAATCGGTCCGCCTAATCATTTGCCCCAGCTAGAGCCTTCAATTCTATTGTCACATGGTTTGCCGGCGGGATTGTACCAAGCCTACAGAGGCCTAGCGAACTTTATTAGTGTAAACGGCAAAATAGTTCAGTATGAGGTAGGCTTAAGTGCCGGTAATCCTAACTCAACTGCAGCCATGAATGACACACCGGCAATGCGTACCAGGGTCAAGCAAATAGCGTATAGCGTTGGTGCAACCAATAATGGTATTGCAGGTGAGGCTCCGGCTCTTTATGATATCAACCAGATTTCTAACAGTGATCTTGTCAGAGTTATTCCGATTGCGATAATAGTAATTGGTCTATTGCTGGCACTACTGTTAAGAAGCCTGATTGCTCCGCTTTATCTAATAGTAAGCGTTGGACTTTCCTATTTAGCGGCATTTGGCCTTTCGATAATACTATTTATAACTATTGAGGGTGAGAGCGGCCTAACTTTCATTTTGCCGTTTTTGATGTTTATCTTTCTTTTAGCATTAGGAGAAGACTATAACATCCTGGTTATGACAAGAATTCGTGAAGAAGCACACGGGCTTACATTAAAAAAAGCAGTTTCCAGGGCTTTAACTACGACCGGTACTACGGTGACTTCCGCCGGTCTAGTCCTGGCAGGTACTTTTGCTGTCCTGGCTTTTGTAGCCGGGTCAAGTGATACCCAAGTTAGAGATATTGGTGCCGGATTGTCTCTCGGTATTTTAATGGACACGTTTTTGGTACGAACTTTGCTGGTACCTTCTATTGTTGTTTTGTTGGGTAAGTGGAATTGGTGGCCGTCTAAACATGGTAGCTGGGTTAGAGACGAGCAAGACTAGTCTGACTTGATCTGGGAATACCTTTTTAATATTTTCAAAAATTCACATTAAGTCGAGTTACTGAGCATTAATGGCCTTCATCCTAACGATAGTGGTCGCGTGTACCCGGTAAATTAGCTATGGTAACTTTCTGGTTGACAACCATCGGCTTACCTTCTGGCACTAAGTGGCAAAAGTTTATTAGCTCCGTGAGCTGCTCTGTCATTCAAGGTTCAGCATCAGCCAGTAAGATAACTGTACTTATGTGAGTGAGTAGCTATTAGTTTAGACAATCTTTTCTTCAACCGCTTCGGGAATTTCCGCGACATGTTCTTTATGGATATATTTTTGGCCTCTTGACCAAGAAGCTATAGCGGCAATTAGTGAAGCGAAGATCGCAAAGACAAAAGCTTCCCCCAGGCCGCTTGAGAAAGACTTAGAGATTAAATCAGGAAAGAAGCTGTGACCACTCAGGATAGCCTGGTTGTGTTTAGAGAGTGTAGCGAAAACGTTTGGCGGCACTAGTTGTTTAATGGGGCTGTAGCCTAAAAACGCGGCAAATAATACCGAAACTGGAGGCAGGTGTCCGATTTTGGCGGCTATCACGTTTGGTACACCATGTTGCGCCAATCCGGAAGCTAGACTAGCAGGTAAGGTAGCAGCTAATCCAATAATCATCAGCGTAAAGAAGATCCCAATTGATAAAACTTGAGCTGAGTTTTGGAATGTAGTATTCATTCCTCCCCCTGCCCCGCGATCTTTTGCCGGCAAACTGTTCATCACCCCGGCCCGGTTCGGTGAGGCGAAAAACCCCATCGATAGCCCCATCAGCAAAAGAATTAATGCAAATTGCCAGTACACAAAGTTAATGGGCATAAGATCCAACAAAATAAAGGCCAAGGCAGAGCCGATCATGCCTCCGGTCGCGAACGGGCGTGCGCCGTACTTATCTGATAAAATTCCAGATACTGGGCCCGCCAGTAATATACCGGCGGTTAACGGCAGCATAAAGATTCCTGCCATAAGCGGAGTTCGCGAAAAGCTGTAGCCATGCTCCGGTAGCCAGATACCTTGTAGCCATATGATGAGCATGAACATCAGACCACCGCGAGCGATTGCCGCTAGAAAACTCGAGAGGACACCAGACGTATAAGCCCTAATTTTAAATAAGTGCAGCCTAAACATCGGGTACTTAGTGTAACTTTCATAAACTGCAAATACTATCATAAAGAAAGCGCCGGCGATAAGTTCGGACAAGACAGCGGGACTAGTCCAGCCCATGGCACTAGTACCGTGCGGTTCGATCCCGTATGTTATGCCGATCATTATGAGAACTAGACCCAGGGCAAATGTTAAATTACCGATCCAGTCGATTTTCCCGCCACGCTTCGCACCCTTAGATTCTTTGAGCATAAAGTATGCCCATAACGTACCTGCAATGCCGAACGGTACTGAAATGAGAAAGATTAATCGCCAATCGATCGGCCCAAGCAAACCACCCAGGATTAAGCCAATAAAAGAGCCGCTGATGCCGGCTACGTTATTGATTCCGAGTGCTAAGCCTCTTTGATGTGGCGGGAACGCATCAGTTAAGATTGCGACTGAATTGGCCATTATAAAAGCGGCACCTACACCTTGAAATACACGCATAATGACGAGATATAACGCTGCTGATGAACCATGCATCCAGGTTATTGTTAGTAATAGCGAGGCTATCGTGTATACTACAAACCCCAAATTATACATTTTCACTCTACCGAACATGTCGCCGAGCCTGCCAAAACTAACGACTAATACGCTGCTGACAATCAAAAATCCGAGAATCATCCAAAGCAGATAAAAACTATTTCCGGGGGCAAGAGGATTAAGTTTAATGCCCCTAAAAATATCCGGTAAGGCGATTAGCATAATCGATGCGTCTATGGTAGCCATGATTACACCGAGAGTGGTGTTAGCCAGGGCAATCCACTTATAATCGGTGCGCTCGTGTAGCGTTTTAATTTTCTCCATATTCCTCCTGGTTGTTAATTTATTTTTAGAGGTTTGTACTTACTTTTTTATTTTTTGTCCGTTACTATGCTCAAGGTTATTTATTATGTGGCTAACGATTTTATAAAAGGCTTTACGATCCGCTTCGCTAACACTATTGAACATCACAGTCTGGACATAAACGCCCGGGTGTGGAATACGTCGCAATATATCTCTACCGCTTTTAGTTAACTGTACTATATTGCTGCGCTTATCTTTGATGATCAAGCTGCGTCTTATATAGCGCTTTGCCTCCAGCGTATCCAGCAAACCGGTTAAAGTCGCGGGCTCGATCTGCATATGCTCGAGCAAGTTTTTTTGATTTAATGAGCCAGACTCACTAATAAGATAAAGCACTTGAAATTGACTGCGTGCCATGCCATATTCTTTTAGTAGCTCATCTATGTGATGGTTTACTAAATTATTGAGGCGCTTAATCAGGTATATGGTCTCTGCCTTTTTTAATTGCTTCATGACGGCTTATTAGTTAGTTACCTAAATAATATACAAAAACATATATAAACCGTCAAATTAAAGAGCAATTACTTTTGACCTATACATTCGCCAATGTTAAGCCATAAGAATTTGTGTTACTCTTGAATGTAGTTGACGATTCATATTGAAAGGTCCTAGCTATGCGTGAGGTTACAAATAATTGATTGTATCCTTCAGTGACTTATTTCTTATCGGTGACAGCAGTTTTTGCTATTGTACCTTTTTAACGAATTGCTAAAGTGATAAATGGGCGTGATGTGATGCATATGAAGGGGGCAGTATATGAAGGTTGAACCAGATACTAAAGTCAGAGAATACTTTTCTCAATTTCCCCATCGCCTTTACCCTAAGGGTCAGATACTTATATTTGCCGATGAAGACCCGGAACATGTTTATTATTTAACCAAGGGTCGGGTAGTTCAATATGATAGCGCGTATAACGGCGATGAATTAATTGTAAATGTCTTCAAGCCTGGCGCCTTCTTCCCGATGTCTTGGGCGCTTAACCGTTCCCCGAATCGTTTTTTCTATCGTACCGATAGTGAAAGTGAACTGCACGTTGTACATGCCGATGCCGCACTGCAGTTTCTAAGTGAAAATTCTGATGTAGCCCTAGATCTACTTGAACGTGTCTATAGGGGCACTGAGGGTGTGCTCCAGCGAATGGTGCAATTAATGACTGGTACGGCCAAAAGCCGGCTGATGCTTGAACTGATGATTGAAGCTAAACGGTTTGGCGAGATGAAGGATGACGGTAGCGTCAAGATCAATATATCTGAACAAGATTTGGCGGCTCGCTCCGGCATGTCGCGCGAGACAGTCAACCGTGAGATGCGGAAGCTTAAATCTTCGAGCTTTGTAAATCTTAAAGGCGGGTCTATTGTTATTACAGACGTGAATGTGCTGGAACAGGCACTTTCATCGAGCCATTAGTCAACAAGATCAAAACTTTCGATCGACTCGAACAGGCTTACTTCTGGACTGTTAGATTTTGCATAAGTCGCGATGCGCATTTGCACGGGCATTAATTCAATTGCCACAAGGGATCCGACTGTAATCTTGTTTACGAGCGTTAGTTGAGTGCCGCTAGTTTTTAAACTAATCTTGATAATTTCTTCTAGTAGTTGTTTGATTTTATGTGCGTCTGTTATTTGACTGCAGGTTGCCGTGATTTGTAGCGAGGTTTGAGTTTTAGGGTCAACGGCGCTCAGCATCACGCGGTTATTTCTAGATATATTTTCACATTTGCGGGTTTTATCCCTGGTTAAGAAATAGACATGAAAATTATTGTCAAACGTGTAGTAAATCGCTACGCCATGCGGATCGCCGGCTGGCGAAACACTAGATAAAATGCCAAGCGGATGTTCTCGCATGAATTCAGCAAAACGCTGCATCCGCAATGTGTGCTTGGGGCGTTGCTGTGCTTTTTGGGTCATTATAAGCCTCTTTTCAAGTTAATGTTATTAACTATGAATTAGTTAGATATAGTGTGCTATGTCGATTATCACGCAAATTCTGTGACACGTGTCAACACATTCGATCCAAGCATCAAGTTAAATAACGTTAAGGAGGACGAGGTTATGACACTGAGTACACAAGATCATCAACAGGCTTGGTCGGTTGACGACTTGCATAATGCTGGCAGCCTTTTGCGTGACCACACGCGGAAGATTAAAGCCTCAATCAGCTCACTCGGTGCCGACGAATACGATTTGATGCTCCCCGAAACCCACGTCCTCCCCCTTGTAATCCAACCTGACGAAACAATCGAGGGTATTATATATGGGCATTATTTACAGGAAACAGCCAAGGAGTCCGTGCGGGGTCGTGGCGTATTAGTGGCAACCGATAAGCGAGTAATGTTAATCGATCACAAGCCGCTTTACCTAAAAAATGCTGAATATCCTTATGAAGTCGTAAGTACGATAAGTTTTAATCGCGGGGCATTTGCGCACACTATTACTTTAGGTACACGGGTTGGGAATATTTCGATCCGTTCTAGGAATCGCCATTTGGCAACAAGCTTCATCAGTGCGCTCGAGAAACACATTATAAAATCTGAGCAATTGGGAACCTTGCGCCACTACTTAGACCAAGAAATGCACAATATGCTGAAGTAAGACTCTATCATACCGCATAACGCTTATTACTGTTACTGCGCTTGGTTTGATGTTAAACATGCAATTAGTAAATTACTAATGCTTGCCGCTTTAAGCAAAGCTGTTTTACAGTAAGTGGCACATGACGCAAGCTGCAGCCAACGCACCCGGGAAATATATCTCTCAATTAAACATGAACCGACTAGAAGGGCGGATGTTGCGCTATCCCGCTCGCAATAGGTCATTGGAAATATTACTGGTCGGTGATTATCCGAGTAACATCGAATACTGGTGGGGTTTGATTAGATTGCTACATGATTATGGCAGCGTGACCATGGGTGATTTGCCGGGCATGGGCGGCATGGACGACTTTTATAAGATAAATAAACAACCAACATTAGATAACTATGCTGACTATCTAGCATCATTTATCAGACTCACGTATAAACGGCGGCATATAGTAATCTTTGGGGTCGGTTTCGGATTTGTAGTCGTAACGCGAATGTTACAGCAATACCCTGAAATGGCCGAGCGAGTTAGATGCTTAGTGTCGCTCGGCGGGTACACTGATCACGATGACTTTAACCGCTCAAAAGTGCGCTACTATTTGCAGCTTTATTTTTATGCAGCGCTGAGTCGAAAGTCGATTTCAACTCTTGCTACCCCGATTTTTAATGAGCGATTTTTGAGACGGTATTATCTTTTACGTTCGCCTAGTAAATCTGATCCGGAAATGGTGCGATTGGTGGAGGCAACGGTTAAGCGATGGTCGAGCGGTAATTTACGCACTATGGCCACGATTTCGTACCAACTGGGGTGGTTTAGCAATACCGCGAGACCGGTAAATTTACCGTTAGTTCATGTTCAAACCCCGGATGAACTGCTTAGCTATGTGCGCATCGAACAGCGCCTCAAGGTAATTTATAAAGATCTTAAAATATTATCTACCAATCGTTACAATCGTTACCCATTGAAACAAGATAAACGCTCTGCCGGTGTTTATATGCCATCTGAACTGAGGCGGCTCTTAAAAACACTCTAGCAATTGTGCGTTAAGGCATTGCGTTTACCTCTGCTGTAAGTGATAATTAGGCCTATGCTGGCGTTTGGACATGATCACAACGGCAAGGATACACGCGAGGTCGAGTTTACAATTTCTAACCGGACCCTGATACGAGCGATTGTCATTATACTGATTACGATCGTTCTGGTTGAGGCGATTATTAAAATAGAGACTTCAATACTACTTTTATTTATGGCGTTTTTTCTGGCGTTAGCCTTAAATGCGCCGGTCTCCTGGATCGCCCGCCATCTACCCGGTAAAGTGAGAGGCAGCCGGCTGATAGCCACTACCATTTCTTATTTAATAGTAGTTATCGCGCTTGGCCTTTTTGGAGCGTATATTATTCCGCCCTTCGTTCATCAAACCGCAAAATTTATCGCTGCGGCACCGAATTTAGTTAAGGATACACAGAACCAGCACACATCACTTGGCCAGTTTGTCCGGCTTCACCATCTTCAAGCGACGGTCAATGAGATATCCAAACAAATATCCGTTCGTTTAAAAAATATTGGGGGCGCAGCCTTCAGTTCGATTGAAAGTATCGTGAAAGATATTTTTGCTTTGCTGGCAGTTTTGGTGCTGACGTTTATGATGCTGGTAGAAGGCCCGCGTTGGCAGCGCATTTTACGTGACATTTTTGTACCCAACAAAGACGAGCGAAGCCTTAACCGAGTCGCCGGCGAAATGTACAAGGTTATCAAGGGGTATGTCAACGGACAAGTATTATTAGCTTTAATTGCCGCTATTATGATCGGACCAGCTTTGTTTATTATGCATGTTAGCTATCCAATTGCCTTAATGGTGGTCGTTTTCATTTGCGGACTTATACCATTATTCGGCCATACAATTGGAGCGGTTATACTCACGATTATTGCACTGTTCCATTCTGTCAGCGCAGCTATCGTTGTCTTAATCTGGTATATCATATATATCAATATCGAGAACTACCTGCTGCAACCTAAGATTCAAGCGAACACGACAAACATGTCACCTCTTTTGGTTTTTGCTGCTGTAATTATTGGTATTAATTTCGGCGGTATAGTTGGTGGTCTTATCGCCATACCAGTTGCCGGTGTGCTCCGAGTACTGGTAATTGAGCTGCTTAAACATCGCAACATTCTGCCCAAGAACTATTTAAGTGAAAATAGCAGCAAAGATTAGTCTAAGTATTGCCAGATTGGACCACTAGGGGTGTCTAAGACAAGGATGCCGGCGCCTTGAAGTTCTTTGCGCATAGAGTCTGCTAAGACCCAATTCTTTTGCGTTCGAGCACGTTCACGTTTTGCTATCAAAGCTTTGGTGGCATCAGATATATCTTTAACTCCTGCTAAATTCAAACCGAGCAGCTGGTCAATAAGTGAAATTGCGTTTTCGATTGACTCTAGCTGAAGTGTTTTGCTTTCTGCCAGATCAAACCAAGCCTCCAGTTCGGCTAAGGCTTCTGGGGTGTTGAGATCGTTTGCTAAGTAAGATAGCAAGTCCGGCGGCGCCAATCGGTCACTTCCGGTTAGCTGAAAACGTCGAACAGCAAAGTTCTTGTATCTAAGTAGTCTCGTCTGCGCCGACGCTAGCGAATCCCAGCTAAATCTGCTTTGGCTCCGGTAGTGAGACTCCAATACTAACAAGCGCAAGGTTTCTGGGGCAAAACCTTTGTCTGCGAGGTCTTCAAGTGTAATGGTGTTACCCAAGCTTTTAGATATTTTTATGTTGTTGATTAAAATGTGGTTGGTGTGTACCCAGAATTTGGCTAATGACTGTTCAGTTAAGGCCTCACTTTGGGCAATTTCATTGGTATGATGAACCGGAATATGATCAATACCTCCGCTATGTATATCTAACGTCGGCCCTAAGTATTTTAGGCACATCGCCGAACATTCAATATGCCAGCCGGGGAAACCTTTGCCCCACGGGCTATCCCACTCCATGTCACGTTTTGCATCTGTCGGAGAAAATTTCCACAGAGCAAAATCGGAAGGATTGCGTTTTTGAGGGTTATGTTCGATACGGGCCCCAGGTTGAATTTCATCAAGCTCGAGATTGGCGAAATCTCGATAGCGCGAAAATTTCGACGTATCGTAATAAATTCCGTCATTGATTTGGTAAGTGTAACCTTTGGTCTCAAGGCTTTTAATAAAATTGATCTGTTCGGGTATGTTTTCGGTGGCCTTTGGCATAACCGCCGGTATTATGAAATTCAGTCGTCTCAAGCCCTGCTCAAAATACTTCGTGTAAAAGTCAGCAATCTCCCAAGCGGTTTTTCCTTCGCGCACGGCTTTAGCTGCGAGCTTGTCTTCTCCCGTGTCGGCATCTGATGTCAAGTGACCGACATCGGTAATATTCATTACCCAAGTTGGTTTAAATCCAACAGCTATCAGTGTACGCACCAGTGTGTCATAACGGATAAAGGTGAACCAGTTGCCAATATGCATATAGTCGTAAACAGTTGGTCCACAGGTGTATAGCTTTACTTCAGGGGGGTTTTGGGGTTTAAGTTCGGTGATTTGACGAGTTAACGTGTTATACAATTTCATTGATTAAATCCTTGGCGTGAGTAATAATATCGTTTTTTAATTGCTCTATATCGTGCACGTCAATAAGCTTGAATCCACTGGCATAGTCGTGACCGCCTCCACCGAATACTTCGGCAAGCTTAGCAGCTATCGGATAGCCGTGATTGGTTCTGATTTTGCCGGTAATCTTATTGTCAGGATAGAGCTTAAGCGCAACCGCGACTACAGTATTGGTGGTTAAGCGCATGTCGTCAAGTGCTAACATGGACGGGTTATAGATTGGGCTATAATGTTCAATCTCTGGCCAAGGTATACTGAGCAGTGCAATCCGATCCTCATCGTAATATTCGATTCGTTGAAGCAGTTCACCTTTGTAATGTACTAACTCGGCCGTTTTACGCATCATATCGCGACGAGCATTTTCGAGTTGCGAGAGTGATACTCCTTCCCTGACTAGTTCGGCGATGGCGAAGACAGTTTCAGCACGAGTGCTACTGGTGGTTAATCCAAGGGTATCTGAGAGAATGGCAGCGGCTAACGAATCTCTAGCAAGCGGATTCAGCTCCCATTTTAGTTGTTTTGCGAGGTAGTAAATTACTTCGGCAGTCGCCGCCGCGTCCGGATCGTTTAGGCGTAGTTGCGCATAGTTAATAGATGGCTCGCTTCTGTGATGATCGATGATAACTAACGGCAGTGCACCGGGCTTAAACTGTCCGTGCTGTTTAGTTAAGTGCTCAACTAAATGAAGCGCAGACGTGTCCACGAGAATCATCAGCTCAAACTTTGACTGCAGATCATTAGCTACACGATCCCATCCGTCTAGATATGACAAATAGTTAGGTATATTCACGCCGCAGACCAATTCAGTTTCTTTTCCTTGTAGCATTAGTATTTGCTCAAGTGCTATGGCGCTACCCATACTGTCACCATCTGGGTTGTCTGGCTGGGCTATAATAATTTTACTGGCGGACTCAAACGTTTGGTTAATTAGTGCAGCTTCGGGGTAAGTCATTCTTGTGGTTTAAGGTTGAGTGATTGGCGATGCTCAATTGCTCGTCCTAGGGTTATTTGATCGGCGTATTCCAAATCGACACCAACGGGTAATCCGCGAGCTAACCGCGTAAGCTTTACATTTCTATTGCCAAGACGCTGTTGAATATACAGTGCCGTAGATTCGCCTTCTACGCTGGCATTGGTTGCCAGTATTATTTCCTTGACCTTGTCTTCATCGATCCGCTTTACCAGTTCTTGGATATGTAGCTGTTCGGGAGTAACTCCATCGATTGGCGACACAAGTCCACCGAGCACGTGGTATGTGCCGTTAAATAAACCAGTTTTTTCGATCGCGACAATATCGAAGGGTTCAGCCACTACTGCAACTAATGTTTTATCTCTTTTAGGGTTGGTGTAAAGATCAGATAGTTTTTGGCCCGCCGGAATTAATGCATAGGTTCGATTGCAATACGTAATTCCTTGAGGCAGCGCGTTCAAAGCGGCTGCAAGCTTCAAGCCGGCCTTTGGATCGTGTCGCACGAACCAATAGGCATAACGTTCGGCAGTCCTTGGGCCTACGCCAGGTAATACATTGAAGGTTTCGATAAGATCAGTTAGTGCTGGAGGTAGTACGCTCATAAGCAAAGATTTGGATCCTTCATAAGCCTAAGCTGCCCAAGCTGCCCATCATTGGCTGCATTTTTTCTGCTGCCAGTCGTTGACTAGTATTAATTGCTTCTCTAACGGCATCTTCTAAGTTGCGTTCAAGCTGGCTAATATCTTCTAAATCGATTTGTTTTGGATCTATATGGATCTTTTTAATTTTTTGTTCACCGGTAATTTCAACTGCTACGGCACCGTTGTTTTTCTCGATCCGAATAACTTCCTTTTCCAGTTCTTTTTGAATCTTTTTAACTTTCATTAGCATCTTAGCTTGGTCAATCCTGCTCATATTTACCTAAATCCTTTCTGTCGGCCTTAATGTAGCGGCTTTTACTTCTTAAAATAGTATAGCAAAATTATCTAAGGTAAGGTCTGAGTATAAGAGGCAATAGTAGCTTTGCTATTTGCCCACCCGACAATATAGCTGCGGGTAGCATAGATGCCTGTAAATATTAAAATGCTAAAAATCAGTACTAGCCCAGTGGTCCGAGCAATTGGGTTGTATGGGAAAACATCGTACCATTGTTTGACTAAATAAGCGCACCCGGTTCCGGCGATAATTGCCACAAGCGGTAGCAGTGACAGCGGGCTAATAATTCCAAAACCGCTTAGTAACCAGCTGGTAGCAAAAATAAGTAATACTGCTTGCCAACGCCAGTTGCTTAGGTGTGTTAGATAAACGTACAAACCTATCGCTGTCATTATGCTAAAGGTAACTGGCAGCATTGGTAAATGCCCGATTGACAAGGTTGGCGCGAGACTACTGGCGTGAGCGAATAAATCCAACGGAACATGCACTAGATTTACGAAAAAACTATGCCAGGCGTGGCTTTTCCCGTGCAGACCATAACCAAGCCAAGTCGCAAGCTGTGAGGGGCTATAATGGCGAATTAGCCGGTAAGCAATAGGTGTAAGTAGGAGTAATTCCAATAAGATAAGCGACGGCTTTGCGAATCTCTTAATACAAGCGGAATAAGCTTTGATTAATGATTGACGGATAAAGATAGTGGTGACTAAGGCTAAACAAACTCCTCCCGGTACATATAGTGTACCGGCAAAGACTATGCTATATAACACCAGTGATAATGGCGACTGTTTGTGAGTTAAATTGACTGCGGCAAACACCAAAGCGGCGACTGCTAACAGCTGTGTAACGAGTGGCGTCGCTTGCCGGGCAACAACCAAAAATCCAAAACTGGTTATCAGGATGAGGGTTGACATTAGTCCGATCTTATATCCATGCCAGTTAGTAACTGTCCAATAGACTAAGGCGACAACGATCATCCCCACAAGAACAGAAGCTAAGCGCAGTGTCATTAATGAATGATTAATCGCAAAAGTACCATGAAGCAATAAATAATACGGTCCGTAAATATTAGAGACGGATTTCCACCAAGGACTGTTTGTGAATAGTTGGATTTTTGTTGCGACTTCACTTGAACTTGCAAAATTATCTGTTAATGTAGATAGCCGCCACAATAGTATTAAAGCCGAGGCAGTGAAGCTTAAGCCGAATCCATACCATCCAAAACCGACATTAATCCGACTTTTTAGAGCCGGACGAACCTTACTTTGTACTTTAGCCTTTGCGGTTGCTGTAGCCATTTTGAGAGGAGTAAAACTTAAAATGGTGCGTTATGCTTGGTATCGAGAGAACGAAAACGCTGACGCTCATTATCGAAGTATAATTCAACTCCGCCTACTGGTCCGTTGCGATGCTTCTTGACCAGTATATCGGTAATTTTTTTTCGTTCTGTTTCAGGATTGTAAAATTCCTCGCGGTAAATAAATGCAACCACGTCACTGTCTTGTTCGAGACTGCCACTTTCTCTTAAATCAGCCAATTGTGGAATTTGCGGGCTTCGGTTTTCAACTGAGCGGTTAAGCTGCGAAGCGGCTAGTAATGGTACGTCTAGTTCCCTGGCAATACTTTTCAGACCGCGTGAGATTTCCGAAATTTCCTGGACGCGGTTTCCTTCGCTCGAGAAGCGCGCGCCTCCACTCATGAGCTGTAGATAGTCTACTATTACGAGGCCTAATTTGTGATGGTGATTTTCTCGTCTTGCGATAGTGCGTAGGTCACTAACGGAAATTCCAGGAGTATCATCAATCAAAATCGGGGCTTCACTGAGTGTTCCCATGGCTTCACCGATTTTTTCAAAGTCAGAGTCAGTTAAGTTGCCGGTACGAAGTGCCCAGGCATCAACACCAGATTCGATGCTTAACAGTCTGTCAACCAGCTGCTCTTTGCTCATTTCTAGGCTAAAGAATAAGACAGGCTGCTTTGCTTTTACTGCCACATTATGGGCAAAGTTTAGCATCAGGGCGGTTTTTCCCATTGATGGCCGGGCAGCCAAGATAAATAGATCAGAGCGCTGAAATCCTGCCAATAAGTTATCGAGATCTTTGAAACCAGTAGATATTCCACGCAGTTTCTTCTTATCCTTATGTAGTTCGTCCAAACGTTCGAAGCTTTCTGCCAGTATGGCTTCGAGGCTGACAACTGACTGCTTGACATGCTGCTCGCTAACTGCGAATAAGTTGCTTTCGGCTTCTTCGATTAGCTCGTGCAGCTCTTTGGTTTCGTCAAAGCCCAATGATACCATTTGTTGCGACACTGTGATTAAGCGTCTTCTAAGAGACTTCTGCGCCACTATATCGGCGTATTGCTCGACATGGGCGGCAGTAGGTACAAAATTGGTTAATTCTGTTAAGTAAACCGCACCACCTACACTATCTAGTTCACCAATCGATCTCAAGTGATTAGCAAGTGTTAATACATCTATGGCGACATGTTGTTCATAGAGCTCGTTCATCGCGTAATAAATAATCTCATGACGCTTGTCAAAAAAATCAATCGGCCTGATCCGGTCGGCTATTTTCACAATGGCATCGGCATCAATTAAGATTGCGCCCAACAACGATGCTTCGGCATCAACATTTTGCGGCGGCTGATCTAATTTTTTAGTTATGTTGACCATTTTGTCTTTATTCTTACAGTCTCTCTATGGCTTAATTTAACGTTTATTATATTCTCAGTTTTTTTGATAGCCCAAGAGTTTATAAACACGTTTTCCCCTTTCTTGGCGTTTAGTCTAATAATTCAACGCCACCAAAGATTCCGGCAATGGTATCTATTTCCTGAGGCGCGGTATTTTTTGGACTGGGCTTTAGCAAGGATTTGTCGATGTTGCATTTAATATTTATGCGCGCCCCGATCACTTGTTCAATTGCGTCCTCAATCAGTTTCCGATTATGAGCTTCATTCACGCGTTTTTGATGAAACGGAAACGCAAAGTTTAGTTGTAGAACACTAGGGTTGCTGTAGTCGATGCTAGCCATTCTTACCACACCGTATAGTGTATTAAAACGATTTTTGAGTAAATTTAAAACTTCTGTCCAGGCCGTTTGACTCATTGCCCGGGGTATCGGAATATCGGGTTTAGACATTTGATTGTCATTAACTGTTTGCGCTGATTGCCGAGCACTAACAGAAGTAGGCACGTTTTCGGGTAAGCTTATGCTGCTTTTATAATCGGCGCCTGAGCCTTCTTCATTAACTATGGCCTTATTTCCAGATTTAGACTGGTTTGCAAGTAATACTATCTCAAGTAACCGTTCTGGCTGCGGCGAGGCGGGTATATCCAAGAGCCTCTCTAGTAAATTAAGGCTGATAGCTTTGTCGATGTGGGGATCGTTGGATATGATTCTGGTTCGGACTAAATCGGACAATTGTGAGGCAATTGCCGTCGCCGGATATCCTTGGTTGTATAGATTATGGATGTCCTTCATTAAGCGCGCAGGGTTAATGTTGCTTAAATCCGCAAATAGTTGGTCCAGCAGTTTTTTGGGAGGAATTCCGAGCAAAGTAGTGATGGTTTGGGTGGTTATGGGCTGGCCGTAGTTTGCTGCTTGATCCAATAGACCGATGCTGTCGCGGAAACTGCCCTGGCCATGTGCAGCGATTAGTTCGAGTGCCTCTTGGTCGACTTCTATTTTTTCTCGTTCGGCGATATACTTTAGGTGTTTTGCAATTTTAGCTTGATCAATCGGCTTAAATTGGAAGCGCTGAGTACGGCTGACAATGGTTTCCGGTAATTTGTGTGCTTCGGTGGTTGCTAAAATAAACACTGCATGTTCTGGCGGTTCTTCTAGAGTTTTCAACAAAGCGTTAAATGATTCAAGTGTCAGCATGTGCACCTCGTCAATGATATAGACCTTATATTTTGCGGTTACTGGCGTGACATAAATTTTTTCGATTAGTGATTTAGTTTCTTCCAGTTTCCTGTTGCTTGCAGCATCAATTTCTATAATGTCAATATGCCCAGTATCATCGACATATTTTAATCCATTAATTTCATGCGCCAGGATTCGGGCAACGGATGTTTTGCCAACACCTTTTGGTCCAGTAAACAGATAGGCGTGTGATATGCGTCCTTGCCGCACGGCACTATTTAAAGTTTTCGTGATGTGCTCTTGCCCGACAATTTCGTGCAATGATTTCGATCTGTATTTACGATAGAGTGCCTGTCCCATTTATTATCATTATATCTGTAAGTTGCCAGATATTGCTAGCGTATAGGCATAAAATCAATACATCGGAGCTAGATTTTAGCTACAACCTGCACGTCATAACACTTATTCGTCAGAATTTGATTTTAATGTCGTGCTTCGCGATCCGGCTTAAAACATATAATGCTGCATTGGTGAATGTGTTGCAGTAACGGCTTTCCTATATCTGTTTGGTAGCGTTTGACGTTGTCTTGAAGTAGCGTCAGTGAGATCGGACTTAACGTCAGCCTCAACCAGATTTTGCTTGGCAGCCCAGCAACTTACTTAATTGATGATCCTACTCTTAGTCAATCAATTCGTTCCAGTATAGCGCAGTGCTAGCATGCATAACAGTTTTTTTGGTCTCTTTTTAAATATACCTGTATGCAATATTGATCTAACCCGTCAGGCGCCAATAATCCTGTATCTAGTTTATAAATTCTTTAATACTATAAAACGGGTTGTTTATTTGCGGTGCTGTAGCGATTGCCGATGTTGATTACGCATCTGCCTTTTGCTCAAGCTTGAAAGAATATTTCGTTGTTGTATGTTAGAGCAATAATTTCGATGTCGTGAAATCTGTGATCTATCTCATTAATAAAAGTGTCTGCCGATGTCTGAGCTGTTATTATCTAACATAATTACACGCTTAATGATTGTTTGGCTTGTGGTCCTTCTTTAAAGTGCGGCTTCTAAGGCAGCCCATTCAGAGTTGCCGTCTTCCGGTATGTTCACACTGACCTGGTCACCCGGCTTAGCCTTGAAGTAGGTAACGCTAGCTAATAAAACTCTATAATTCTTTCCACTGGCATTAACCAAATAGTGGCCGTTTTCGAGATTTAGCGTGCCGACAATCTGCTTCCTGGGAACCGGACCGATCTGCTTGTATAGAAACGCTCCATCATCAGATATGGTTAGTTTCAAAATATCTCCTTGCACTAGTTTAGACTTACTAGCGTAGTTGGCCGGTACAGGATAGGTCTTTCCGTCACTACCAACCATGTTCTGTCCATCAAATACTCCTTCAATGACCTTACCTAGAGTATCATCACGTGCAATTGAGACAATTTTTTCATCGTCTCCCACCAGACTCACTAGTAGCTCATTTGCGGCTGCTAAGTTCGTTTCCGCCTCCCTGATTAGTGAGCGCAGTCTTTTGATTTGTTTATCTGGAACATCTGCCATTTTATGATGTGGTTTTCTCTTTCTACTCCGCCTCTATAGCTAATCTTTGTCTAGGGACAGATAACCTTAAACTAACACTATTGCCAACAGAAGTCAAAGTGTTCTGTGGATAACAGACGGAGGTAATATTGCTGTAAGCTATAGATATCTTTAGATTACGATAACTCTACCGTTGCGCCAGCTTCTTCTAGTTTCTTCTTGGCTTCTTCGGCATCCTCGGTTTTAGCCTTTTCCAAAATTGTCTTTGGCGCTCCGTCAACTAGAGCTTTGGCTTCGCCTAATCCGAGGTTGGTAATATCTTTAACGGCTTTAATGACGGCTACTTTTTGGGTCCCAGGATCTTTTAATACGACGTCATATTCACTTTTTTCTGCCTCGGCTGGAGCAGTAGCTTCCCCGCCTGCCGCTGGGGCTGCGACAGCTACTGATGCGGCTGCAGGCTCAATACCATACTTTTCCTTAAGGGTATTACTTAGTTCGTTTACTTCTAGAACGGTCAATCCTACTAGTTCCTCGGCCAGTTTTTCAATGTTCGCCATAATTTTCTTCTCCTTTAATTGCTTTAATAATCTTTATGCAGCCTTAGCTTGCAGGGCTGACACTATGCCACTTAAGCCATTGCCACTGGCACTAAGAATTTTTCCGACAGGTGACACTAAAAGTGTAATGACTGAGCTGATTAATACGGGCTTACTTGGCAGCATAGATAGAGCCTCTACTGCATCAGCATTAATCCATTTGCCTTCGGGTGTGATAGCACCGACGAATTCGATCTGAGGATTAGTTTTTGCAAATGCAGCTAGGCTTTGAGCCGAAGCAGCTTCATCGTCATTATTGAATGCATAAGCTAACATGCCTTCTAGATGTGAGATGTCGACGTTTTTTAACTGCTCATTCCTCTGTATAGCTTGTATAACCAGCCTATTTTTCACTACTCTTACTGTTGTGCCGGATATTTTTGCCTCACGCCGTAATAGTTGCATATCCTTAACGGGCGTACCCTGGTATTTAGCAACTACAGTCATTTTTGAACTTTTTAAAAGTTCGCTTATATCTTCAACTATTTGTTCTTTCTTTTCTCTTGTTAAAGGCATTTAGCTTTTTCTCCATATCTAGTATTGTCTACGTTCAAAGATCTCGACCCGATTCTTTGATCGTTGCCATTAACAAGTCTTTGCTATTATCCAAAGACTTTTAGACTGCAAGATTTTACACCTCGGCGACATTATCAAGGGTTCACCCCGTCGCTGTCTTTGGCAACTTAACTAGTAATATATCAGATTGACGAGTCTCGGTAAAGTGCTTCCGCACTAACTGCAATGTTGCCTATATCTTTGTGCAGCAGATGTTTATCTGTTTGAGCCTCTGTTGTTTGGTCTTGTGTCGGTGGATCGTCAGGGTAGTCAAATCCGTCTGCAACGGCTATAGACTCGTATGGTCCCGAAAAATAGTGCCTATAGCGTGCTCTAAGTAAATTGAAATCTTTGGTGCTCATTTTGTCTTCTCCTTAATTGAAAAAAGCTTCCCGATTGAAGCCTTTTCTTGCGGACTGTGCTTGGCGCTATTTTTATGCGCAGGCTTCAACCGTACTGAAGCACAGCCCTGATCTGGCTAGAATTGTGACGATTCTGCTCTGCTTCAAGTTAAAACCCATAACATTTATAGTCTAATCGCTGATTGCTTTAATAGTCAATATATAGGAGTTTAATTGATCTAATTGTGTCTCGGGAAACGGCAATTACTTTTAAAAACTTATAAGCTTGTAGCTAGTCGCCGATTTGTAAGGCTTTATTGGGTTAAAGGCTGGTTTTGGGTTGTTTACCTAGACGGTTGCTCTAGAGAATTAACAACTCAGGATTTTAACTTTACGTTGTTTTGTGCAGCCACGATGTGGTTTAAGTTTGTCTTTTCAAACTGCAAACCTGCCGTCTAACGGACTGGTTGTATTGGGTATTCTAATACCTTGTTGGGTCAGTGTTTCATCCTGGTAGGTAAACAAGTAGTTCAGGTTTCTTCGTAAGGAGAAGTAAGCTCGTCTAGTACGGTCATGTTGGTAACGTAGACTTTTGGTTATGGGTTCTCGTTAGCGTTCCTTAAGCCATTCACCGTGTTTTTTGTACCAATCGTCAAGTTGTTTCTCGAACTCAGCTTTAGTAATTTTACTGAGCGTCAAAGCAATGGCTCTCAGCTCTTGGTTTTGGATTAACTTAGTTCGCTCCGGGTTAAGCATTGGATAATGGTTTGCAGCTGGTGAAAGTGGCATTGTTGGGCAGGAATGCCTTTATTTTCTAGCATTTGCCTGACGCCTCGTCTGTCGTCAGTGATAGCTGCCTGTACTGCGTACCCTATAGCTTCTAACGTATCGCTTGCTACATTATAATCTACAGTTTTTTCGGTACCTTCAATAATTGTCCAGTACCACACTAATGTTTCGGCTCTGTCAATATTGGTATAAGAGCCAACAACCAGCTTACGTTAGGAGAGCTATGTCTCAAAGAGTCATGTTGCTTTTATTTTTGTCCTAACAGTGCCTGTAGTAAAATTGACCTTTGCTCTCGCTTTATATATAATTTTTTTAACTTCACACCATACTTTATGCAGATGAGACGTTAAAAGTAGAACAAGACTATGGTACAAGCGGGCTCAGTCAAAGCAGCAACTTCAAACTCTGGCTCTAATTTTCAGATAGTGCCAATTAAGGGCATTCCAATTGTGGCGGTTATTTTAATTGGCTTAATCGTTGCAATTGCCACCAATAAGCTTTGGGCCTTAGACTTCTTTCACGTTGTAGGCGGCGGTTTGTGGACGGCAACTGATCTTTTGGTTGGGCTGTTGATTGGTCCAATGGTGCTTGCGCGGTTGTCAATCTCCGCAAAAGTTGAATTTTCTAAACGCTTTATGCCAAAAATGCTGTTAATTGTTCCAACACTTGTGACCATGACTCTGGCTGGCGGGTTCCAGCTGGCACGACATCTGGGTTATTTAACGCCAGCACAGCCAGAGCATACCTGGCTGATCGTAGCTTTTTGCGTCGTGGGTGTAATGCTACTGGTAGCCATGGGCTCATTAGCACCAGCCAATCTAGCCATCTTATTTGAACTAAAGAAACCGGAGCCAAATCCAAGACTTATTAGCGTATTAATGCATCGCTTTATTTATGGGTCTGCTATCTTGGGCATTATGCAAGTAGCTACTCTCTTAATCATGACGAGAGTTGCCACGTTATGAGCGATACTCGACTTAACAGCGCCCGCCAAAATGGTCAAACAAAGTCACAATCTAAGAAAGTGGAATACTGGGAACAAAAATTCCCACCTATTAACCAACTATGTCTTGCGTCACTGACTTTTATTATTATTGACGGTATTTACATTGCTGCTCACCTACCTAATTTACCCTCCATGCTAATCGTCACAACTCTGTTGGGCTTGGGTGGTGTTTTGGCGCTGTTCGCTGCGATATGGCTTAGCCAGATTAAGAATTTGGCTTGGGATAAGTTTTTTAAGGTATTTAGATGGGTAATTCTAGAATATGTAGTTGAAGCTGGCATGTTAGAGTATATATTTATTTACGATCATGTGAGAGGCCAAATGTTGGTTATATTAACGTTAGCCTTAATCCTGTTTGCTATTGATATACCGATTATCATGTCTTTTACAGCTGCAAGGTTTCAGAGTTAGCTAGCAAAAGTCCGAACTGTCTGACGAAGACAACCTCAAGTTAGCATAACAAAGTTAAATCAAGAAGTTATTTGGCAAAGTCTACCGAAACAGCTGTCGCAGCTACTGCCATACCGTCTGGCAAATGCGCCCGGTGCGCCTAACTGTATACCGACAAGTGAAATCTGATTGTAGCCTTTGACCTTACGCTCTGTCATAAGACAGAAGATATCCTTGGTTGAAGTAACTGGTGGTTTAGCTTTAGTAATATCTAGGGGTCTGGAAATTGACCGATCATCATTAACTACGTTTAGAAACCGTACTGATGGTATCTCACTGGCGGTTGAGTGTATCTGTCGGTTATAGTACCTATCTACCTTCTGAGCCAGGCTTAGTTCGACTGCTTCAATACTTTTGGAATGTTCTATCTGGCGGCTCTACGGACAATCCTATCCTGTATCCATCTGTATTGCCTTTCTATCTTGCCTTTGGCCTCAGGGCTAAGAGCATGTTCTCGACCGCAAGTCACACTAAACTTTGACGAGTCAGCCCGGCAACTATTGAGTAATTTATAAAATCGTTGTGTTTTATGCCTAGTTGGTTACACATGTCATCACGGCTCATAGAGACGTTTACATACCAAGCCAGGTGTTGTTTTACCCTAGCGTCACTAAAGTTATTATGTATTTGCGCCATAGTTTTCTCCTTAGAAGCTTATTGTTATTCCAACAACCAGCTTACGTTAGAAGCGTTATGGTCTTAAAGAGTTATTCCACTTGTATTTTTGAGTTCAGTCAAGCTAACCCTAAAGTCAATTCCACTTTTATTTTTGTGTTAACTCTAGTAAATGCAGAGATTGACAACAGCTATCAATGCGAGTAGTCTAAACTTCGGTTTTAGTGAAATTTAAAGATGAGTACAATAGTTGAAGTTGGAGCGAGTGGGCTTAAATACGAAGATGTGGTCTATAGGTTTATCGATGGCATGTATAGAGATTACAAGAAGTCTCTGGCAAGCGAAGATTACAAAGACCATGCTTTTGCACATGCCGTACAACTTATCAGTTGGTTTACGGATGAATTATTGATAGGGAAAGCACCCGGTTTCGCTGCGTATCCATTTAATAACAGTGACCAGGAGCAACAGGATTATTACGAAGGTATTCATAATTCGATACGTAAAATACTCGCAGTTGCTGACGCAATTGGGCAAGGTAGTGTTTTATTGCAAGACGTGACTCAAGATAAGCTTAGAGGAGATTTGGTATCAAAAGTTGATCTATCGGATCACGAACGGATGAGTAGATTCGCAATCGGTCAGTCTGCTATAGAACCAATTGTGTTTTTGGAGAATAACCTGAAAGTGCCTTTTGGGACTTTGTCGGGTTTTGGCTGTCAGTATCAACCTACGGGATCGGTTTTCTATATGCGTGATGTTCAGAATAGTCCTATGGCTCACGTCTCTATTCCGTTGATTTAGTTTTAGTCGTTTGCTTTTTGGTCTTTTGTATATTGTCCAAATATGAAAGTCTAAATTGCGTATAGCGTTCAGCTGCCAAGCGAGTTAGTTCCGGGTCTTCATCGCGATTAACAAATATCATTGCTTCAGCGAGAAGAGGATGAACATTGGCTAATTTATCGTGCATTGCTTTGACTAACTTACGATAACCTGGATGACCCTGCGGAGACGTGCGGAGTTCGTGTAAGTGAAAAGCTTCACGCGCGTTATATGTTAGTTTCCAGCGCATACGATGGCCAAGTAGCGTGGCATATTGTGCTTCCAGTGCGAACCCTGCCGCTACTAATTCGCTATTGAGCTTTAGTGCTAGGTTAAAAGCCCTTTCAAATTCTTCACTTAAGTCTGCTTCTTCTACTATTTCAGGTATCTCATAACCGTATCGGGGAGTTAGTTTTTGCCATTCGAGGTCATCAACCATACGATGCCGCTGCAGATCACGAAATATGCCATAGTCGCACATCAAATCCCAGCTATAATGAGCTTTTTCTAGTGCTCTTCCCGGGCGCTGGCGTCGATTAAGACGTTCACCAAAGTAAGATCGCATTACCAACTGCTTTTTTTCGTACGGCCAATCATTAACTAGAGCCCGAATCGATTCCAATGGTATATTGCTGTACTCGTAAAGCATATCGGGCACTAAATCCAGTTCGTTTTTTGGCCAAATGTCAGTAAGCGTTACGCTGTTAACGTCATTTGGTATTGAAGTCTGATTAATAGTTTCGTCTGCGAGTTGTTGCATTAGTCGGTTAACGTTGGCCTTATATGCTGTCATTGCACCTCCCCGGTCGGGTTTGTCGGCACGTTCTAAGAACATCGGGATGACTTTCCGGGCTTCAATTAGTAATGCTTCGCCAGTACTTCTGGCCTCTGCTAACTCGTCTGCCAGTAAATGCATAATTAACGACTCCAAGGCTTGAGCCGAGGCATAGATTCCGACTGTGGATGTCGTGGCGACAGGCAACAGTGGGCGGATTGCGTCGCATGCCTGCGCCCTTACTGCTGATCTAAATGCTCCGTCCCGCTCGGACTTTAACACTTTGCTTGCTTTATCAATGTGGTTTGTTAATTTATGGACTAGATCAGAATAGATGTCGAAGATTTGATCCATGGTTCGGTTGTAGCTGCGTTTGGTTTTATCGTCCAAATTGTCCGGGGTGTAGTAACGGTACTTGTTAGCTGCTGTTTTTTGATCGAAGTATATGTAACGTGTTGATTGCTCGAGGTAGGCAGCCAGCCTTCCCCACTCTAGTTTTTTCGTTAACAGATTAGAGGCATTTTCGACGACAACATGAATTCCGGCAAGTTGTTGGACTGAGTCGTCACCGTAAGCACTTATCACTCGTCTTAGCAGATCTTGCTCCCTTTGGGCATTAGCCGCAAATTCGTCAAGCAACGTAATGCGCATATCGTCTCCACGCCGGCTAAGTCTTGCCATGGCGGCAGCAACAGTTGGAGGCGCTATGTGGTTATAAAAAGCATAAACGTTACCATCTGTATTGGTTACAACCTGAGTTAAAAACTGTTTACCGGCTTTCGTTACGCTGTAGCCGCTAGGCTTTTTAATAATTAGCTTTTCCGAAGTTAAGTTGTCATTGGAGCCGGCATTAGCTTTTCCGATCATGGGTAACGCTGCGGCCGATAGCTTTTCGGTTCTAGGTGGTGGATTTGTCGCCGCAACTGTTTTTGTGCGGATACTTAAAGTTTGTACCACTTGCTGCCATATACGATTGGCCACTTCTTGCGGCGTGCCGGTTGCAAATATGATTGGTAGACCCCTTTGATTTGCCTCCCATAGATAACCTGCCCTGACTCGCTCTAAGAAAGCGGCATCTAGGTCATCAAAACGTTCCCCATGATTACGGTCCGCCATTCTATCTAGTAATAACTGCACCGGAGCGTCTAAAACCATGGTTAAATCCGGTTCGATACCGTTAACGGCAAATTTTATTATCTGGTTAATTGTCTGGTAATCTGGTACGTCTCCGCGACCATAGTATTGAATTGCTAGAGTGGTTAAATAGTTACGGTCGACTACGCATGTCACCCCTTGTGCCGTGCTATTGTTAATAACTTGCAAGGACTGTGAGCGTGCGGCGTTATACAGCAGTACTTCTGTGACGCTATTCATTGGGTAACGTGGATCTTGTGTGAGCTGTCGAATTACCCGCGCTGTTAAATCACTCTGAGAATCGGGCTCACGTAATATACGTATTGGCAAACCGGCAGCTTGTAAGCGTTGAGCTAACTCTGCTATTTGCGTAGTTTTACCAACACCTTCGGGACCTTCTATAACGATGTACTTTCCTTTAATCATAAGTCGTACCTTCAATTTTTTCGGGCATAACTCGTTGGTCACGGTAGGCTTTGGGCAGCATCATATCCGGAGACCATGTTTTTATCAGTAGTTCTATATCTGTACCTTGCTGATACTTTCCGCTGAATCCGTCGTCTCGTCCTTCGCCATATTTTCCTTCTACTGGACCAGTTTCATGAAAGACAGCTTGAGCTATCCTTTCTCCGACTGGCAAAAGGACTGTTTCGCGCTGATTCAGGTTATAAATCTCGAGCGTTAAACGGTTGATGTAACCGGGATCAACCCATCCGGCATCAAAGCAGACGGCTACTCCGTTACGCCCCCAACTTGAACGTGACTTTAGCTCGTAAGCACCCGGTGGCAATATTCCAAAAAATTCATGCGTATGCGCTAAAATTCGCTCGCCCGGTTTTAGACTAATTACAAAATGGTCAAGAGGTATGTTTTTAAGCGGAGCTATGCCATTTAGTTTGCACCAAGCTTGGTGTTGCATGGCTTTATAGGGACCGTCAAAGTAGCGTTCTACATCCTCCCGGTCGAAAGGATTATAGACGTTGCGTTCATTCATTTTTTCGATGCGATAGTAGTAGTATCCGATAGTTACGTCGAGACTGGCATGTGCTACATGCTTTGGGTTAAAGGGTACGCATAATATGTGCCCACTTGCAACTGCTTCACGGATTTGAGTGTTACTAAATACTCCCACTATGGGATATTACCCTCTCATGACTTTCGCCTATTTTACTAATTCTTTTGCCTTAAATGCAAATTAAAAAGGCAATCGATTAGATTGAGAGCTTCAATGCCGGGCCCATACTGGTAGATAGGCTAGCGCTTAACATGTATGCTCCCTTAACTGTAGCCGGTCGGTTTGATTGGATACTAGACAGCGTCGCCTCCACATTTTGTAGAATACTTTCAGGCGTGAAGCTGGTCTTCCCTACCGGTATGTGCAGATTACCGCCGCTATCAACACGATATTCGACCTTACCTGACTTAGATTCTCTGACAGCTCGACCAATATCTGTTGTTACTGTGCCGCTTTTTGGATTAGGCATCAGACCTCTTGGACCAAGCAGGCGGGCGTACTTCCCTAGTTTTGGCATTTCCGATGGACTGGCTATCAGTACGTCAAAACTAAAGCTGCCCGCCTCGAGTTCTTTTATTATCTCAGCTTGACCTACTAGCTCAGCTCCCGCTTTTTCTGCAGCAGATGCATCTTCACCGTTTGCAAACACAGCTACTCTGACTTGCTTTCCGCTCCCCGCTGGCAGTAGAACACTGTCGCGGACGTTTTGATCGGCTTGCTTTGGATCTACAGCCAAATGAACAGATAATTCGATTGTGGAATCAAATTTGACTGGATTAGTCTGCCCGATGAGCGCTGCCGCGTCTTTTAACGCATAGCGCTTATTGGAGTCAATTAATGCAAATTTTTTTCGGTACGATTTTGATCTACGCTCGAGTCTGCTTTTAGTTCGAATAATGACTGGCTTAATACTGCTAGTTTCCGCCTTGGCCTTATCAATCTTGCGTGCTTCTTTCTCTTGCTTCGCGTGTGCTGCGGCAATGGCCTTAGCGCTTCGTTTTCCCGCCTTAGATGTCTCCGTTAACTTGGATGTAGCCTTGGTTTCTGATAGTTTTTCCTTAGCTATGGTACCGGTTTGTGCTGTTACATCTTCAACTTTCTTTGCCCTTGGCATAGATTGTTACCTCCAGTGGTTCTCGCGGCCGGGTTTTTCCCGCTGGCCTCCCACTAATTATTAATTATCCTTCGATCTCGACACCCATGCTGCGGGCTGTTCCGGCAACCATTTTTTTAACTGAGTCAATGTTGTCAGTATTCATGTCCTTGGCTTTGTCTTGTGCAATTTTTATCCAATCAGCTTGTGATAGTTTTTTGGTAATTTTCTCACTGTTTGGGCGTCCCGAGCCTTTATCTATTTTTAAGGCCGATCGGATACGGTTGTCGGTTGGCGTCGACACAACCCTGAAAGTCAGACTACGATCTTCGTATATCGTGATATGTACAGTCAACTCGGCTCCTTGCATATCCTCGGTCTGTTCATTAAAAGGATTAATAAAGTCCATCATATTTACGCCGTACTGTCCAAGCGTACTTCCTACCGGCGGCGCCGGGCTGGCCTGTCCGGCACGTATCTTCATTTTTAGGTTAGCCTTAACGGCTTTGTCTGCCATGTGTTCTCCTAATATCTGTTCGTATCATTGATTCGCACTTAGCTGCTAAATCTTACTAAATATTACCTCTGTTGTCCAGTTGAATTATGCGTACTGTTTTGCGCAAACTTTACTTTAGCTTGAGCTTACTTTAGCGATGTAGTTATTGAATTACGTTATGGTTTTATCTAAACACGCTTAACTTGTAAGCTATCAAGCTCGACCGGAGTCTCTCGGCCGAACATGTTAACAAGTACTTTCAGTTTACCTTTTTGCGCATCAATTTCATTAATTGATCCGTCAAACCCCTTAAATGGCCCGTCTATAATATTGACAACATCTCCAATTTGGAAATCTATCTTATGTTTGGGTTGTTCAAGACCCATCCGTTTTTGGATTTTCTCGATCTCTTCTTCTTCAACGGGGGTGGGGTCCGTGCCACTTCCTACAAATCCAGTTACACTGGGTGTATTCCGCACTATGTACCAGGCGTCTTCACTTAATTTCATTTGCACCAGTACGTAGCCCTGAAAGATACGTTTCTCAACCACTCGGCGCTTGCCGTTTTTTATCTCAATCATTTTTTCTTTCGGCACCAAAACTTCAAAGATTTTATCGCCCATATCCAAGCTTTCCGCTCGTTGTCGTATACTCTCTGCCACCTTTTCCTCGTAGCCGCTATATGTATGGATAGCGTACCAACGCTTACTTGTATCATAGCGTTTTTTGCTAGTTGCTGCGGTTGCCACTTTAGTTATTCTCCTTAATGTTTACCTAGAATAATTGATTGGAACAGATGGCTAAGTCCGTAGTCGAGTGAAGCAACTAATGCTCCGAAAACGATCGCAAAACCTAGAACTGCTAACGTTAAACGGCGGCTATCCCGACGGTTTGGCCAAGTAACTAAACGGATTTCCTTCCAGCTATTTCTAAAATACATTGGCAGCAGAATGCGTCCGATTACTTTAAGTACTTTGCCGATGGCACGCATTGTTTTGAACCTTACAAGAAAACTATGACTGATGCCAAAGGGCTTTTTCAATCCTGTTCCGATCCTGCTAAGCCTTGATGCCTTTTGTGGTTGTGTTTCCCGTGCCGCATGCGCACGCTCGCGGATACTTGCTTGAGCCGGTCGCAAGCGTCTTTTGGGCTTGTTAGACTGTTCTGCCACTGCTATCCCCTGTTTCACTTAAAAAAGCCTACAATGATTTATATCGTAGGCCTAATATGTCAAGTCTAGCACTTTAACCCCCGTTTCGCCAGTAGTTGTAGTACTTTTCGCTACTATTCAGTTCACATATAGCGAGGTCTGAGTTTCGGCCTCAGTTAAACGTGATGAACTTCCCAGTATTACGACGCCGCTGGCAGCTACTATGAAACTAACACTTTCTAGAGCTATTGATAGTGGTGTCAGACTGATTGAATTTCGAAAAACTAAAAGTACTATTAATATGCTTACCACAGGCGAAACTACTTCTAGAACCGGTTGTGTAATTTTTAGCGGACCCGAGGCATAGCCAACTTGAATTGCTATTACAGATACCACTGCACTACTAATTAATGCGTAAATTGGCCAGTGCGTAAAAAATATATAAATTCCATTATGTAGTTCAACCATCGCCAACCTGGTTAAGGCTGCCGTTAATCCTAAACTCAAACCTGCTGTTATCGCACCGGCCGCACCGCGTCTTTCGGGCTGTTTCAGCCTTCTTGTAATAATCGCACCGAGAGTAATGAGGGTTGCGACGATAATTGTCGGAGCTAGCCAAATTAAACCGTAAGAGGGTATTCCTGGTTTTGGTTTAGAAACAATCAAAAATAGGCTAACACCTAGGCCAATGGCTATGGCTCCAGTCCATTCTATTGGTGAAATTGCTATATTATACTTCCGTTGCAAAATAGCCATTAGAAATATTAGATTGGTCATGAGCAGTGGTTCGACGATGATCAAGCTGCCGAAATATAAGGCGACGACCTCCAGAACTGCCGCCAAGGCTTCTGCCACCACACCGATTTGCCACGTCGAATTTTTGCTGGTTTTTAAAATTATGTTTTTTTTGTAAAGCTCATTGGGCTTGAGCTTGCCAGATCCTTTGCGTTGAAAGACGCCCGAAATTGAGTTCAAAAATCCTGCACATAGTGAAGTTACGACTGTTATTAATAATGTCATCTGCTACCTAGCTTTAACTATTCTGTCACAAGTAGGCGGCTTAGTAAAAATATGCCTCTGCTAATATATAGATAATATGAAACCTGCATTAATGCTGCTGCTAGCCACTGGATTTATTGGGCTCTTGATTACGCTTTATCGACTATGGCCTTTTCGCCGGTATTTGGCTTTAGTCGCTATAATAGCGACCGTCAGCTTTACGGTTTTATTACTAATTACAGGATATACGCTCGTTTTTGTCGACATCATCTGCTTCTTAGCGCTTTACCAGGCATTTAATTTGTTTCGTGTCGTTAAAAGTAAAATCCAACCAGAGCATTTAAGAAGAATCTCTCAAACTACAGCAGTGCGTCTATTGCTAGCACAGATATTAATTGCTGCACTCGGTTTAAGTGCACAATACGCCAAGCTTTTAATCAATGATCCGTTGATTCTTGGCGTGAGTTGCTGCTTGCTTGGCCTGATTATGTTAATTTCGACTAGGCGGAGTTTAACTGAAACTAATAAGCGTCATGTCGTTAAAAAACTGATAGACTCGGAATTACCTACGTTAACTGTTTGCATACCGGCAAGGAATGAAACTGACTCGCTCATCGCTTGCTTAAACAGTCTGATCGCAAATGATTACCCAAAGCTTGAAATTTTGGTATTGGATGATCACTCGACCAATCGTCGCACGCCAGAAATTATTCGATCGTTTGCACATGATGGTGTAGTGTTCATACCCGGAAATCCTTTTAATAACGAATGGTTGGCCAAGAATTGGGCATATGAGCAGTTACTCGAAATGTCTAACGGTGAAATTGTGCTGTTCTGTGGTGCCGATACGCGCTTTAGCTCGGATGCTTTAAAAATATTCGTGTCAATGTTAATTAATGAAAAGAGAACGATGTTATCGGTGATGCCGCGCAACGATCATACTCCTTGGAAATTTGCTTGGATACAACCGCTGCGTTATGCCTGGGAGGTTAGCTTACCGCGCCGAGGCTTAGATCGTCCGCCAGTTCTCCCAACTTGCTGGTTGGCTCAAAAAAAGTTTTTAATTGAAAGTGGCAGTTTTAAAGCAGTATCACGACGGGTTTCTCCCGAAAGCTACTTTGCCCGTTTGGCTCTAAAAGGAAATGGTTATAGTTTTTTGCAATATCCAGCGCTGCTTAGCCAGAAGCCGCACTCTGAACAGCTAGAAACTGTAGTTAGACTGCGTTATCCGCAGTTGCGTCGTCAACCGGAAACTGTCGCATTATTGACGCTAATTGAGGCTTTGGGCGGTTTATATCTACTGGTCAACATTATTATTGGTGTGCTCGAGCGGAACCTACTATATCTTTCATTAGGATTTTTGGGCTTCATACTTTTTGCTACAACTTTCGGTCAAGTTTTTAAGCTAACTTATCGGAGCCGGATGATTATACCCTACGTTTTATGGCCGGCAATACTGCTACTAGATATCGGCTTAATGCACGTTTCGATGTGGAAGTACGAGTTTGGTACGGTGCTTTGGAGGGGACGGAGCGTTTCGCCGATGGTCATGCGTCATTCAGCATTTGAGCATCTGGACGGGGTATCTGTTCATTCAGGTTCGGAAAATATACACTGAAGGTAGAACCTTTATTTAGCTCACTCGTAAAGTTAATTGTAGCTTTAGTAAGTTTTGCAAGCTTCATCGTAACGTAAAGGCCGAGTCCAGTGCCGGTCGTATGTCTGGCACGCGTGTCATCCGAGCGGAAGAACTTTTGAAAAATTTTTTCTTGATCAGACTTACTGATGCCTATACCTGTATCTGAAACAGAAATTTCAACACCGTCTGATTTCTGAACAACTCTAATTAATATGTCGCCTTTAGTGGTGTATTTGAGCGAGTTAGTGATGAAATTCTGTAAAATTTCACGAACGTATAATTCAGATGATCGTAATAATTCAAGTTTTGGATCAACTTCAATATTGAGCCTTAGGCCTTTAACTCTAGCTTCAGCACTATAATTTTCGGCTAAATCTTTAATCATTTCGCCGACGTTGATCGACCGGATATCCAGAGTCAGTTTTCCGCGTTCTGCGCGACTCAGGGTTGCAAGATCATTAATCATGTCAGACAAATATAGGATTTGTTTGTGCGAGTCTTTCAAGGCATTTTCGATCAAGTTTAAGTCATCGCTCTTGTGTAGCAGCAGTTCAGCATTGGATATATTCCCTTCGGCGATTGTAATCGGTGTGCGAAGTTCGTGTGAGACAACAGAAATAAACTCGTCGCGCTCCTCTTCAAGTGACTTCTCGGTTGTTATATCTCGCAGCAGAAGCACATATCCTCCGTGGCCGGAGCTACCATAGCCAAGGTGTACTGGGGCTATGCTTAGATAAATATTGCTGGTGCTTCCATCTGAATAAATTAAACGCAGATCTCGATTAGAGGTTGGGATCGACGTGCTTTCGATCATGTGTACGATATCTACAGGGTGTTCATACTTGTCGATTGGCCTAAAAACATCCTCTAGATTATCTCCTTCTTTGAGATTATTTAGGTCTAGTATATTTAAGGCTGCTCCGTTAACAAGAACGACTTTAATGTGTTTGTCGACTGCGATTACGCCATCGGCCATTGAATTAACCAAACTAGTAAGACGACTGGCAGCTAGAGAGTCAAACTTGTCAGGACCATAAGAGTTATTGTTAGTTAATTCCATTTTTTTATATTAACAGACCAAACTATAATGTTAACGCTAATTGTAGCCTAACCGAAGATAAGGCCGATACTATTAATAAATATATTCGGGCTGTACTTTCTCAGCTCTTGTCTTAATTTGTGAGCGTTTGGGCAAATTGATTCCAGTGCCTGCCAAAATTCTGGGCTATGGTTGAGGTGTTTAGTGTGAGCTAATTCATGAAGTATAACGTAGTCAATCAGTTCGCTGGGAAGTTGAATTAGGCAAAGATTCAGTACGATCAAACCGGTTTGGTCGCAGCTTCCCCAGCGCTGTTTAAGTAACTTTATCTTTAACAAACGGTAGTTGATATTGTGTTGCTTGGCGAGCGTCTCTAGACGTTTCGGAAGTTGATTTTGAGCTTCTTGCCGTAGAACTTTTGTCAGTTTTGTTTTGGCAAATGACTGGACGTTCGTGTGAGTGCTGTCAATGTCAATCGGGTGCATGATAGTAACCATACTGTTTTCAGTTTTAGCGCGGAGTCGATCTAGCTGTGACTGAGCGACAAAACGTAACGTAAATCCTGGTGCGATTCTTTGACCGGTTTGAAGTAGTTGCATCTCTGGTAGTCGATGGTTAATCCAGCGTTGACTAGATCGGGCAAAATCTAGCCCTGCCTGATAAGATGCCCACATTGGAATCGATACCCTGATTTGTCCACTTTGCGTTATGCTCAAGCGCAGATGACGATTACCTCGACGTTTTGTGACGGTTACATAACCCATAGGTTCTAAAGCATAAGATTTCGAAGGCATGTTTTAACTAATAGGATTGATTTATCTAATTACGATGTTCCGTCGCTTTAGATCGACTCGTCCAGAGTTCGGAATTAAGTTTACCAGTTCCGGTTTTGCTACGCCTGAATTAACATCTTCTACGCGCAGTAAATTGAGATCGTTGAGTTTTTTTAGAATTGCCGATAACTGAGTTGAGAACACATGCTTACCGCTGATTACGACATAGTCTTCAGCGTTTGTTGGGTTTTGCATATGACTTAAGATAGTATCAAAGGTTGTCCGGTCAATAGTTCCACTGAAGCGATCGTCGGCCTTTCGCCTGTCACGTTGTTGAGTTCTTAGGAAAGATGATTCGGCATCGATCTGCAGCCATATTACTAGTGGTTGAGTCTTTAGCCGCCTAGCTAAGTCACGAAGCATATGGCGTTGTGCTGCTCTTGAAGAGTTTGTGTCATATATCACACTTATACCAGCTGCCAAAAACTCTTGGGTCATATAGTTCATGAGTTGAGCTATGACGGCATTTTCTTGCTTGTCATAACGGGGTTGTTCAAATAACTCATACCTAATCCGCTCACCTTGAACATGTACAGCTTGGATGTGACCGGTTAGCTGTCTGGCCACATAGCTCTTCCCCGAACCCGGATAACCGTAGAGCATAATCAGCAGTGGTTTAATCGGGACAATTTTATTCATTACTGTATATGTATAGCAGAATTTTACTTATCTTGAAAGAGGAAATTAGATAATATAACAGGCCTATAACTCCTTGCAATATTTGAGTTTACCTATAAAAATGAATTATAGTTAAGTGAATGATGAGTTTAGGGGTGTCCGTTAATGGTAAGCGGCAGCTCTCCAAAAGCTGTGCTGTCGGTTCGAATCCGACCACCCCTGCCAGCTTAGTAGGCATAACAATTTGTCCTAATTCGTCTATTTTCTACAGCAGCGTTTATGAGTTTAATGTGATTACACGGTTCCAGGATAAAAAAGGTTGTGCTTACGCTTAATTTCTCCTATACTGTTTTTGAGGCTTTAAAACTAAAACAAAATATAAACTAATTATTTAAAACTATATAAGCTTAATGAAAGTACTAATGCTCGGCTGGGAGTTGCCGCCGCATAACAGCGGTGGATTAGGAGTGGCTTGTTATCAGCTCTGCGAAGCTTTAGCTAAAAACGAAGTTGATATCGAATTCATTCTGCCATACCAAGCCGACCACAATATATCGTTTATGAAAGTTACGGCCGCCAGGCCTAAAGGCGTTCTGGAAATTTTAAGTTCGGGAATCGCATATGATAGTTATAAGTATGTTTATGTCGATGGCCATAGCGATTACAAAGACATCTACACACAGTCGAGACTATATGAACATGCGGTTAGCGATATGGCGGCTAGCATGTCCTTTGACATTATTCACGCTCACGATTGGCTTACGTTTCGCGCAGCATTAAAGGTTAAAGCTGAGCGCGGTTGCCCGTTAATTGTACATCTGCACAGCGTTGAGTCCGATAGGGCAGCCGGACAGCTGGGTAATCCACTGGTACGTGAAATTGAAGAGTTAGCTGTACTGGCTGCCGACAGCGTAATAGCTGTTAGTGAGCTAACGAAGCGAGCAATCGTACGCGATTATGGAATTAACCCTGATAAGATAGAGGTTGTCTATAATAGTATTGACCGTAATATGCTGGCACCAATCAGTACGGATAATACTTATCGTTATTTGACTCAATTAAAGCGTAATGGTTATAAGGTCGTGTCTAATGTCGGGCGTCTGACCCTGCAAAAGGGATTAACTAACTTACTACATGCAGCCAAAATGGTGGTTGAGCGTATGCCCAGAACAATCTTTCTGGTTGTTGGCAGCGGCGAGCAGTACTTTGAGCTGATCAGGCTTTCTGCCGATTTGGGGATTGGTGAGAACGTGGTGTTTGCGGGATTTCAGAGAGGAAAACCATGGCGGGACTCATTTGCAGTATCTGACTTGTTTGTTATGCCGTCGGTTTCTGAACCGTTTGGGCTAACTCCGTTGGAAGCGGGTTTTTACGGAGTTCCATCGATCATTTCCAAGCAATCCGGCGTAGCGGAAGTGTTAGCCAACTGCCTAAAAGTAGATTTTTGGGATGTTAACGAGATGGCGAATAAGATCGTCGGTATGTTGAATAGTGATGCGATGCGACGCACGATGAGCGCGGCATTGGAATCTGAATTACCTCATCTAAGCTGGGAAAAACCAACGAGTCAGGTTAAACAGTTGTACGAACGGCAGTTGAAAGGAGTTTATGCATGAAGTCGATTTTGTTGTATTTACACGTGCATCAGCCATATCGTCTACGACACTATACAATATTCGACGCCGGTGTTAACCACGACTATTTTGATGCAGATTGGGAATCCAATGAAAATAACCATAAAATACTTATGAAAGTTGCTGAAAAAAGCTATCTTCCTACTAACGAAGTTTTGCTAAAATTGCTCCAGAAATACCCCCAGTTTAAGCTTAGCCTGTCAATGTCTGGCTTGCTGCTGGAACAATTAGAAAAATGGGCACCCGATGTTTTGGCTTCATTTCAAGCCCTAACGGGTACTGGCAGAGTTGAATTAGTTTCTGAAACATACCATCATTCGTTAGCGTTCTTTTATTCACGCAGTGAATTTGAAACACAGGTCAATATGCATCGCGAGATAATAAAGAGATTATTTAACCAAGAACCTAGTGTATTTCGAAATACAGAATTGGCATACAACAATGATTTAGCTGCCTGGGCGCAAGGAGCCGGGTTTAAAGCGGTCTTAGCTGAAGGCTGGCATCAGATGCTAGGTTGGAGAAGTCCTAATTATGTTTATACCCCTATTGGCGCTCCAGGAATTAAGCTTTTGCTCAAAAATTATCAATTAAGTGATGATATAGCTTTTCGCTTCGGCAACAGTAGTTGGGAAGAGTGGCCTTTAACTGCGAGCAAGTTTGTTCATTGGTTAAATCAGGATCAAAGTTCGACTAACTTTAATTTATTCATGGATTATGAGACCTTCGGAGAACATCAGTGGCGCGAATCGGGTATTTTTGATTTTCTTAAATTTCTACCGAAAGAATGGTTGAAAACGAGCGGGCACCATTTTATGACAGTGTCCGAAGCTGTAGACAAGATAAAAAGCGTCGGTGAGGTTGACAGCCCCGGGACAGTTACCTGGGCCGATACTGAGCGTGATTTGAGTGCCTGGTTGGGTAATTCAATGCAGCAACAGGCGGCCGAAGCTTTATATAATCTGGAAATGCCACTGCTAACTCTTAATGATTGGTCGCTTATTGAAGACTGGAGAAAGCTACAAACTAGTGACCACTTTTACTATATGTGCATTAAATGGTTTAACGACGGAGATATTCATGCCTACTTCAGTCCGTACGACTCACCGTATGAAGCTTATCTTAACTTCATGAATGCCTTTCACGATTTAAAATCCAGGCTGATGGATAAGGGCGTGTTGGTCTAATGTGGTGAAAGGGTGGGTAAATGTCGCGTCCAGTAGTATTGAGCAACGGTAGATTATTTGTCGGGCTAGATGATAATGGTTTGGTACATGATTTTTATTATCCATACGTCGGACTAGACAATTTAACCAATGCGCGTAGTGTGCCGCATAAAATTGGCGTGTGGGTCGATGGTACTTTTTCCTGGATTGATGACGGCAGCTGGGATATTAGTTTAGATTTTGAGGAGCGCGCTTTAATTAGCAAGGTTAAAATCAGTTCGCATAAACTAAAAGTTACGCTTGAAATGTCTGATTTTGTAGATAAAGAGTATGACGCCTTGATTCGCCGCATTAGAGTAACTAACCAGGATGAACTGGACCACGAAGTGCGCCTGTTCATGCATCAAGTATTTGAAATATCAAGACGGGGTCGTGCTGATACCGCACTTTATGTACCGGATGACCACTATATACTGGACTATAAGGGGCGTTGCTGCTTGCTGATCGCAGGTAAGTTTGTTGATGGCGGTGATTATGATCAATATGCAGTCGGTAGCTTTAATGTTGAGGGTCGTGAAGGTACGTTTAAAGATGCTGAGGACGGAGAGCTGTCTAATAATCCTGTAGAGCACGGAGGTGTCGATAGCATCATTCGGTTTGCCAGAAGAATCCGCGCCGGCAGCAGTTATGATGTTGATTATTGGGTTGCCGCAGCGGATAGCCAATACGAAGCTCAAAAGGTACATACATACCTAAAGCATTATGATATAGGCGAAAGACAAGAAGCCGTCAGGATTAAATGGCACGAGTGGATTACCCCGGCGCTTGAACGATTACATAAGGTTAGTTCGCAAGAACATTACAAAGCAATTACTAAAAGCCTGCTGGTCATTAAAGCACATTGTGACGAGCGAGGATCAATTCTAGCGAGCGGCGATTCATCAATTTTCAACTATTGGCGGGATTATTACTGCTACTGTTGGCCGCGCGATGCGTGTTATGCCATTTGGCCTTTGATTCGATTAGGGTTGTATGATGAAGCAAAGAATTTCTTCATTTTCGCAAAAGACACCCTAAACCGAGAGGGATATATGATGCATAAGTACCAGCCGGACAGGGCCATTGGCAGTACGTGGCACCCATTAATCCATAATCGTTCGAAAGAACTTGCTATACAGGAAGATGAAACAGCGTCGATTATTTTCATGCTGGGTGTATATTACAGCGAAAGCCAAGACGAAGCTTTTATTCAGTCTTTTTATGACAGCTTTATTGCGCCGTGTGCACACTTTATATGCCATTATATTGATCGTCAGACCGGTTTGCCTCATGCTAGTTACGATTTATGGGAACAAAAGTTCTTAACGACTACCTATACTGTCAGTACGGTCATCGCCGGTTTGGATAATGCTGTTAAATTTGCGAAGATGACAGAGCACGTTGAGGACGCCAGACTTTGGCAGGATGCTGCGAATGATATGCGCAGTCACTTGAATAAGCTGTTTCACCCGGATAGTTATTTCCGCAAAGGTTTTTTATATGACAACGAAGGGACTATCACGTATGACAACGTAGTTGATATATCATCGTTATATGGTCCGTATATGTTTAGCGGATTAGCGTTAGATGATGAAATGATTATTAAAACGGCCGAGGTAGTTAAGAATAAGTTGGTCGATGCTGTACCCGTTGGTGGCGTAGTTCGTTACGAACATGATGATTATTTCTTAAATAATAAAATATTCTTAGGAAACCCATGGATAGTTTGTACTCTTTGGTACGCTCAGTACCTTTTAGCCGTTAAACAAAAGGAAGAGGCTTTAAAGTATATAGAATGGTCTCTCACGCGCCAATTGTCTAGTGGCATATTTAGCGAGCAATTCGATCCCGAAAAAGGCACTCCGCAGGGTGTCGCTCCCTTGGTATGGAGTCATGCAGAAATCATCAACACTCTGCTTGATTATTACGACTCTTAATGCCGTTTTGGCGCTTCGTTTCGTCCCAGATTTTTATTCGTCTCGGTAAAGATTACGTGTCGCCGTAATTTAGGACTGTACTTGCGTAGTGTTAACTTGTCGGGAGTATTCACCGTATTTTTGGTGGTATAGTAAATTCGTTCTCCACTTTCCTCACTTAGCAGCCCAATAACTTTGCGTTTGTCACCTTTCTTTGCCATCTAGATTTATATCCTAACAGATTAATGTGTATTATGTAAATGGAGCCGCCTGTCGGATTTGAACCGACGACTTTCAGTTTACAAAACTGACGCTCTGACCAGCTGAGCTAAGGCGGCCTATCTTCAGCTACAGAGTGTAGCAAAAACAGATATAATTTGCTATATTTAGGCGGTCAAATAAGCCGCGATAGCTCAGTTGGTAGAGCGCATCCATGGTAAGGATGAGGTCCCGGGTTCGAGCCCCGGTCGTGGCTCCAAAATCAGCAGGGATAGTGAAGCGGTCAAACACGGTTGTCTGTAAAACAACTGGCATTCGCCTTCGGGGGTTCGAATCCCTCTCCCTGCACCAATTGAATTGCACCTTTTGTAATTACTGTATGTCGTAATTAGGCAACGATATGCCTGGGGCGCATTATACGTTTTGGCCTATGAGGTAATTTGCTCATTCTCTTTAACTTTGCTGTAATCATGTCGACTTCTTCTGTCATGCCTTGGCTTGAGTAGGCCTTAAGAAGCAAAGTATAACTCTCTTTATTTGGTTCAAGTTCTGCTGCACGTTCAAGCTCATGCGTCATTAATTTTAAGTTACCGAGTTTTTCCTGAACCTTTGCGTAGGCTATATGTCTAGCGGCTAATTTCTCTTCTAACTTAAGTGCTTGCTCAAACGCAACGGCAGCTTTATCGTAATTTTCAGTTTCATAATATATTAGGCCCAGATTATGAAGTGATGACGGTGTTGCTTCGATGCTGCTGGCAATTTCAAAACAATCGATCGCATCACGGAATTCTTTTTGTTTGGCGTAAAGTATTCCCAACCGATTGTATGCAGCGGCATTGCGTTCATCAATCTTTAAAATTGTCAGTAATGCCTTCTCTGCTCGTAACAGTCGATTTTCTCGCATACTGTTATGGGCTATGTCCCATAGCTTGCCGACTCTGTCGCTGATCTTACGCGATGCGTTTGCAAACTCGTCGCCGTGCACATTTAAGTTATAAAATGCTAAAGCCGCAAAAGCGATTATTATTAATAGTTCTGTCATTATTAGTAGACTTCATTATAGACCTTACAAATTAAGCATCAAATACGTAAGTGTTAAGCGCATGTTCGTCCTATGCTCGAGGTACTGACGGGTTTTATAAGCGACATTGAGAATACTTTTCCAGCGCGTAGCTTGCGCACCGACTGCCTTTTCTAAACTAATATCGGCCATTTGTTGAAGAATTGTAACCAAGTCGTTCACAAGTTTGGGATCCTTAGCTAAATCGTTAACCATAAGCAATCGCTCGTACAAGCTGGCCGAAAGAACATTCTTTGCAACTTTAGCGGCAATTGCTAGAGTATGAGTTTCGTCCTGCTCAATGATACCAATGGTTTTTCCGATCGATCCGCCGCTTATTCCAACAGCACGCTCTATAGCCTGCTTATTTGGGCTTAGGCGCTCTAAGTGGCTCATCAAAGCATCTCGGTTAGGGTTTGCTATCCTTATCTGCGTTACCCTTGACCTTAGTGTAGCTAATAATGCGTTAGGATTAGTGCAACTGAGTAAAAATACCGTATTATAAGGTGGCTCTTCTAGGTTTTTTAATACTGCGTTTTGTGCTTCAAGCGTAAGTTTGTCTGCATCATCAATTAGAATTAGACGCTTAATCTGTTGTACGTCATTACGTGGAATTGCCAGTGAAATGAAACGATTAATTGCTCGGATTTGATCAATGCCAAGAGAGTTTTTTTCATTAGGCATTAGCTGCATGATATACGGGTATGAATTAATTTGTGATTCATCTAAATCAAGCAACCTTGCAGCTATGTAGCGTAAAATCGTAGTTTTACCGGATCCGGCTGAACCAATCAGTAACAATCCGCTGCCGGGATTAAAAATAAAAGAATTGACAGTTTGTTCGGTTGTATGGCTGAGCAGCAGATCGTCCATGAGTTATATTTTATACTTTACAAATTCATCAAACTCTTTTGGTAAAGGTGCAATATATTCTTTTCGGCCGATGTCTGGAAGTATAAATGACAGCTTGTAGGCATGAAGCATTAGTCGTGCCGCCGGAATGCCGCCATAAATTGTGTCACCGACGATCGGATGACCTATAGCTTTAAGATGCACCCGAAGTTGATGGGTTCTACCGGTTTCTGGTCTCATCTCCAACAAGCTAAAAGACTTAGTAGATGCAATGACTTTGTAGTAAGTAAGCGCAGCCTTACCGTTTGGGCCGACTCGGAAAGTGGCAAGGTGCTTGGGGTTTCGCTCAATCGGCATATTGATTTCAGCCTCCGATTTGTCTAAGTTTCCCGCAACAATTGCATAATAGACTTTTCTGACTTGCCGTTTAGCAAATTGGCGCTGCAAGTACTGCTGCGCTCTGGCTGATTTGGCAACAAGTATGATTCCGGATGTATTGCGATCTAAACGATGGACAATACCGGCTCGATTACCGGATATACCAGAATCAATTCTTGACTGAATAAAACTAGCGACACTTGGCTCTAAGTTAAGCGATCCTTTGGCATGAGTTAGTACCCCATTCGGTTTTTCTAGTACTAAGCAGAAGTCATCTTCGTATAGTATGGGTATATCTATATTAACTGGTGCGGTAATTGCAAAGAGTTTATCTGGATAGCTGATTACATCACCATAACTTAATTTAGATGCGCGTTTGCCAATCTTATTATTGACCTTAATCTGATTCAAGCTTATAAATTTTGCAATTTCGCTCCGGCTAAACGCGGAATAATTCGAACTAAGGAATCTATCTAGCCGTTCGGTGCCTGATTTTTTATAAATTATGCTAATTTCTGGCATCGCTTGGATAATCGTTAATTATAGGTCGCAATCCTACTGCGCGTTGTACGTTTAATAACGTAGCATTGGCCTTAAGAGCCGCAATAGGCTCATCATGACTGAGTTTATCTATAATATCCTGATCAGATATTGATCTTAGATTTTTTTGTATATCTGATAAAAACTGTGCGACTAAGTCACCGGCTGCTCGTTTAAGCTTTACATAGCTGGTTTGTTCTTGCCAATCCTTCAATACACCCTCGATGGTTTTATTCTCGAGAATGCCAATAATTTGCAGTAAGTTGCTAACGCCGGACTGGTTTTTAAAATCGTAGTTTATTCGCCCGATTGAGTCAGTTGTGGCATCTAAAACCTTGCTTTTTGCTTGCTCGGGGGTATCCGACAACAAAATTGTGCCAGCAGGGTCGCTGACGCTTTTACTCATCTTAAATTGGGGGTGTTTTAAACTTCGAATCCGTACCCCAGATATACCTGCTACAAATTGTGTTAATTTCTCCCACGGTTCTGGTACTGTAAATAGATTTCCAAAATCCCGGTTCATCCTTATAGCTATGTCACGCGCCAATTCTAGATGTTGTCGTTGATCCTCTCCTACCGGAACGTACTTAGCACCATAGAGAAGAATGTCTGATGCCATTAATATCGGGTAGTTAAATAAACCGACCGTGGCTTCCTTCTCCTGTCGCTCGACTAATGACTTTAATCCAGCAAAATGCATGGCCAAAAAGTCAATATATTCGTGTTTCGTATAATTTTCACCAAATTTGCGTTGCATTTGCAGATAATTGTTCAGGCTGAGATTTAGCTCCTCTCGAAAGTCAATCCGCTCTACCTTGTCTTTAAACTGGGTCATGCGGTTAAGCTCACCATAATAAGCGAAGCATTCTAGAATCCAGGCCATTTCTGAATGAGCGGGAATATAGCTTTGCCGATAAACTAACATCTGCGGATCGTTGATGTCCAAACCGGCGGCGACAATTAATTTTACGTTATTTATCGTGTTTTTATAGAGTGATACATAATCTGTGTGCGTGGTAATGCTGTGCAAATCCGGTACAAAAAAGTTAATGTTGTAGTCTTTGGCGTGTTTTCGCTGTAAACGTACCATTGGTAAAATTACGCCAAGCAGATTTCCAAGCGTCGGTTCAGCATTTGATCTTACGCCAGTTAGTATTACCGGTTTTTCCATACTTGTTATCGCTAGTATAACAACAAAATAGCCTATTTTATCGTTTTGTGAATTGCCGCTGCTTACGGGCGCTTCTTAGACCAAATTTCTTGCGTTCTTTTTCTCTTGGGTCACGACCCAGCAAATCTGCCTTTTTTAACGTCGCTTTTAAATTCCCATCAAAAACTACTAGTGCTTTGGCTATCGCCAAGCGGATTGCTTCAATTTGTCCATCATGACCACCGCCTCTGACTTTGGCTATAACGTCATATTTGTTGAGTTGATCTACTTCTAAAAAGGGCTCACTGAGTTTTTTAAGTAGATACTTACTACCGTCAAAGTATTCCTGAGCTGTTTTGCCATTTATACTTATATTACCTTTCCCTAAAGTTAATCTGACTCTGGCTGTTGCACTTTTTCTGCGCCCTAGTGAGTAGTAATACTGTAGCTGTCTGGTGTCGGTCTTTAGCTGCGCCATTACTTATTAACCTTTCGCTTGGTTATATTGAGCATTTCAGGCTTTTGCGCCACATGCGGATGATCCTCTGACGGGTATACCTTAAGTCTGCTAAGACGCCCTTGCCTAAGTTTATTGTCCGGGAGCATACCACGTACGGCATGCTCAATCACCTGTGTAGGGTCTAATTGCAGCTGCTCCGCGAGTGTTCGGGTTCTGAGTCCACCGGGATATCCACTGTGCTTATAGTAGTGTTTATCTGTTAGTTTTTTGCCACTAACCTTAAGGCTGGCTGCACTAATAACTACTACAAAATCGCCACAGTCAATGTGACGGCTAAATTGTGGCTTGCCTTTACCGCTTAATAGATTGGCTGCGGATGTTGCAACTTGACCCAAATTAGTACTACTGGCGTCAATTAAGTACCACTTGCGATCTATTTCTGCTGGTTTCACGGAATATGTTTTTCTCGCAATCATGTTTAAACCCCTAGTTCATTAACGCGTTCGTTTTCAGGTTGAACGGTGGTAGCGGTTTTGTCAGCTAAGTCATCGACAAATTCGATTGTCGCAAGCTGTGCATTGTCACCGCGACGCCGGACTGAAGTTTTAATTCTCAAATAACCACTTGAGCGGTGCTTGAGCTTAGGTGCGATCTCGTCAACTAATTTGTGGGCGGCAGTAAGTGTCTGCAGTCCCTCTATGACCTGACGACGATGATGTAAGTCTCCTACTTTTGCCTTAGTGATTAAGTGCTCAGTATACGGCAACACTTCCTTGGCTTTAGCTAGTGTCGTTTCGATTTTTCTATGGATGATCAATGACTCAGCCAGTCCTTTAATTAAAGCTAGCCGCTGATCTTTCTCGCGGTGTAGCTTTCTACCTTGATATCCATGTCGATGCATATGTATTACTCGCCTTTTACAGTTCTAACTCTGCCATCTTTTCTTTGACTTCGTCAAGTGCTTTACTCCCAAAACCTTTTAGGTCTTTAAGCTCAGCTTCATTCAGGCTAAACAAATCTTTTATCGTATGTATGTCGTTATTAATTAAAGCGTTCGTGGTACGGGCTGACAGATTCAGATCCTCAATAGATGTGTTTAGAGCTGATAGTTCTTCTCCGATGATGTCGCTTTCTATCGATTCGTTTTGCAGACTGTCATGTTCTAACACTGGGCTTGCGGCGATTCGAGTTTTGCCCGCTAGGGCGGTGTACTGGTTTACAAGAATTGCAGCGGCTTCCTCAAAAGCATCAGTTGGCGTGATACTCCCATCAGTGTCAACCGTTAAAATCAGCTTATCCAGGTCTGTAACCTGGCCAACACGAGTATTTTCTACCTTATATCGAACCCGCAAAACTGGACTAAATACCGCATCTAATGCAATCATATCGCTAGGTTTTTTGGTTGACTCTTCTTCGATTGTCCTATAGCCTCGACCGACTTCTACGATCATATCGATGATGAGCTTTGCTTTATCGTCATCAATGGTGGCAATTAGATGCTCGGGATTGACTACCTCTACGTCTGCATTTAGCTGAATATCCTTGGCTGTGACACTGCCTTTCCCTTGTTTGACCAAACGAAGTGTTTGCTGCTCGTCACCGTAAACACGAAACCTAATCCCCTTCAGATTCATCATAATATCGACGACGTCTTCTGTTACGCCCTTAACGGTCGAGAATTCGTGCGTGTTACCTTCTATTTTAAATGCGGTAATGACCGCTCCCGAAATACTAGACAATAGTACTCGCCGTAATGAATTACCCAATGTCATTCCGTAGCCGCTATGCAGCGGTTCGATAGTGAATGTAACCGAGTTGGCGCCGTGATCATCGACTTTTACCACTCCTGGCGTGTGAATTAAGTTTGACATGTGCTTACTCCCTATCCTCCTTGATTAACGTGAATAATATTCAACAACTAATTGTTCATTAATGTCCGGCTCGGCGTCATCTCTTGACGGAATAGACGCAACTATTATTTCGCCCTTTTTACGATTGACTTTCAGCCAGTTTGGAATGGTACTAGGAGCGGGACTGGTCTCATCAATGCGTTTGTAGTAGTCACTTGAAATCGAATGGCCACGTAGATTTAGTTTATCGCCAGGCTTAAGTCGGATTGAGGGTATGTCTACGCGCCGTCCGTTAAGCATAAAATGTCCATGAGTGACCAGTTGTCTTGCGGCTCGACGAGATGGCGCCAGCCCGCCTCGATAAACGACATTATCCGCTCTAAGTTCAAGAAGCTGTAGCAATACTTCGCCTGATTGTCCTTGGCTACGGTTAGCCTCAGCCATTAGTTTACTGAACTGGCGCTCTAACAAGCCGTATAATCGCTTTACTTTCTGCTTTTCCCTTAGTTGCATGGCATATTGGCTTGGTTTCGACGGACGAGCCATGACAGTTTGTTGTCCGGGTGGTGAGGGGCGTCGTACCAGTGCTTTATGTGCCTTAGGGTGCAGCGCATAGCCTTCACGCCTACTCATTTTGACAATAGAACCGAGATCTCTAGCCATATTACACTCGTCTCGCTTTCCTGGGTCGAACACCACCATGGGGTACTCCAGTTATGTCAGTTATAGTTTCGACATTGATATCGGCTTGGGCAATCGAGCGAATCGCTGAATCGCGTCCTAGGCCGATCCCTTTAACAAATACATTCATTCGACTTAGGCCATATTGTTGTTTCGCGGCTTGTACTGCCCGCTCGGTTGCAACCTGAGCAGCGTAGGCGGTTCCCTTTTTGCTACCCCGAAAACCGCAGGCCCCAGCGCTCGATGAACTCAGTACGGCACCGTTTGCATCACTAATACTAATGATGGTGTTATTAAAGGTTGCAAGTATATGTGCCTGACCGCTAGCCACGCTGCGTTTGTTTTTACGCCGTTTCGGAACATTAACTTCTTCTGTAGCTTCACCAACTTCTGGCTTTACTGTCTCATCTTTAATTTCATCGGGTTGAGTATCTGTCATATATCTAAAGTCCCTAAGTTTTAGCAGCTACTTTTTTGGCCGTTCCGGCGACAGTAACCTTATGTCCGCGACGAGTTCGCGCATTGGTCCGTGTTCGCTGACCGCGAGTCGGCAAATTGATACCATGACGTAATCCTCTATAGCTTTTAATATCCTTAAGTCTCTTAATGTTTCCACTAATAACTCGTTGAAGCTCTCCCTCTACAGTGTAGTTGGCGGAAATTTCATCCTGGATTCGAGCAATTTCCGCATCGTTTAGGTTCTTCGTTCGGGTAGTAGCGTTAACTTGTGCTTTGTCGAGAATATCGTAGCTGGTTTTTCGGCCAATACCGTAAATATACGTCAAGGCAACCCATATTTGTTTCTCGTTCGGTAGAGTCACTCCAGAAATTCGCGCCATTTTTATCCCTGCCTCTGATTGTGCCTAGGCTTGCGCTTGTTTATTACATATATTCTGCCCTTACGACGTACAATTATGTCGTCTGGAGAAATTTTTTTGACGCTGGCACGCACTTTCATGCGGATCTAATGCCTCCTTAGGCCCGACACACTGCCCATTAAATTAATTATGATTTGCGGTACGTGATTCTGCCCTTCGTCAGATCGTAAGGTGTCAACTCGACCGTAACGCTGTCACCTGGTACGATTCGGATAAAATGCTTTCTCATCTTACCAGCGACGTGAGCTATAATTTGATGGCCGTTTTCGAGCTCAACCTTAAATTGAGTACCTGGCAAGGTCTCAACTATAGTACCGCTGAGTTCGATTACTTCCTTGTTGGCTGCCATACCTATAACTAACGCGCCATTATATCTAGTGGCAGCGATTTTGTAAAGAGTTTTCCACTATTTTCATAATGCGGTACGGTTCTCACTGCCGCTCTATCTTAAATATTATTGTAACACGAATATTTACAATTTAGCCAAACAACGTTTATTCGTTATTGCGCTTACCTTTTAGATTAGGCCGGGGCAAGAATTTAAGCCGTCTTGCACCGGTTGCCGCATCTAGTGGCACTTCTGGCTCATAGAAAAAGTCTGGTTGGCTATACTGGTCGTAGGTTACCATTAGGGCGCGTGACTCAACGGCTCTAAGCGTTTGCAGCGCAACGGATACCAAAATCAGGATTGACGTTCCTCCGATGGTAATATTCTGATTTATAAAAATTTGAGCGATTATCGGAATAAGCGCGAGAATGCCTAAACTGGTTGCACCAAATAGCGTTAGCCGGTTAACAATTTTAGATAAAAATGTTTCTGTTTGTTTGCCGCTTCTGACACCTTCGATAAAACCTCCTTGTTTTTGCAAATTCTCGGCAATTTCTTTTGAGTTAAACGTTATACTCGTATAGAAGTACGTAAATGCGAATACAAGTACAAAATACGTTACCGGATAGATATAAGCTTGCCAATGTTCAGTAGCAAACGTAGTTGAAGATGGCGTCTGAAACCAGTTAATCATATCTGTCCCAATGGTTGATAATAGATGACTCTTTGAACTTTCTAATAATTTTCCGGCAAAACTCGGTACGCTCAAGAATGCGACTGCAAAGATTATAGGTATCACACCGGCGGTTATAAGCTTGACCGGGAGCGTCGTGGTAACACCTCCGTATGCCCGATTGCCCTGGACACGTTTAGCATAATTAACCGTTAAATTACGTGCAGCTTCATTTAGCTTCACTACAATCCAGGTTAATACAATAGTTCCTAACACAATACCTGCCAAATAATAGAAGGCCCGGTTATCCATTGGCAACGTTTTTCCGAATAAGCGCCAGCGGTCTTTAGTACCTAATTCTGAATTGACAATGTCATAAATATTTGATGGTAAGCGGCTTACAATTCCTACTGTTATAATAAGCGATATTCCGTTTCCGATCCCTTGCTCGGTTATAATTTCGCCCAGCCACATTAATAGCATGGAACCGCCGGTCAGTGCACCGACCATGATAACCCATTGCAATAATGACGTATGGTTTAAGAAACTACCAGTCCCGCCTATACTTTGTGCAGCAGTGCGTATCAAAAAAATTGAGCCTATGGATTGCACTATAGCTAACGGAAAAGTCAGGATTCGGGTATATTGGTTAATTTTCTTCTGTCCAAACTCTCCCTCTTTGTGTAGCTCTTCAAGCTTTGGAATAGCTTTTGTCAACAACTGCATTATGATCGAGGCGTTAATGTACGGGCCCATTCCAGCCAGCATAATTGAAAAACTAGCAAACGCTCCTCCGGACAAAACATTAAGAAAACTCAAGAACTGTGGTGCATTTTTAGAGTTAAACAGGTTGTTTAATACCTGATGAAGGTTTTGCGCTGAACCTAGAGGCACTGGTATATTGATCAGGATCCGGAAAACTATAATAATACCGAGCACGGCAAGTATCCGTTTTTGCATATCCCGATGTTTTAGTGACTGCCAGATTATTTTCCAGTTCATTAAAGCCCCAAGTAAAGTCCCTCTATATAGAAATTTTACGCTTTAGATTAGTATGGCAGAACCCAATCAAAATCTAAAGACTCCTGCATCTTATTTGGATTCGCCTTTAAGTTTCACAGTTCTAGCGGTACGCTCGACTTTTTCAAAAGTGCCACCGGCGGTCTCGATGGTTGCGATTGCCGCAGCCGATGCTGCCGGTAATTTAACCACTATCTTTTTGCTAAATTGACCACGGTTTAAGAGCTTAATCCTTAGGTATGGGTTGCTAATTAGCCCGGCTCTCGTTAATACCTCAGAATCAATCGTGTTTTCCTTTAGCGCCTGCAGCTGATCCGTAAATACATTAACCGTCTTATATCTATAGCTCTTGAAGCCTGGTAGTTTGGGTAGTTGCTGCATGAGCGGGTTTTGACCGCCTGCGAAACCTGCACGTAAACTCCATCCCGCCCTGGCTTTCTGGCCTTTCGTACCTCTGCCTGCGGTTTTACCTTGACCGGCAGCAATACCTCTGCCTACGCGCCTTGCTGACTTATGTTTTTTAATTGTTAGCTCATTGTATTTCATTGATTCTGCCTATTACTAACTTTCTTAGTGTTGCCTCTAACTGTTTTATTCTGTTTTATGGCTTTTTTCTGCGTAACCCAGTCTTTCGCCGGCTTAAGTTGTGCAAGCGCCGCAATTGTTGCGTAGGCCGTATTGGCCTTATTGGATGAACCAAGTGACTTGCTGAGAACATTACTAATACCTGCCACTTCCAAAATGCTCCTGACCACGCCGCCAGCAATTAAACCTGTACCTGGCGAGGCTGGTTTAAGTAGAATGTTGGCGCCACCAACCTTTGCCTGACTCTCGTGCGGGATTGTGCCTCTGTACAGTGGAACTTTAATTATATTCTTTTTGGCAACTTCACTAGCCTTAGTAACAGCTGCTGTGACATCAGATCCCTTGGCAATGCCTATGCCGACATTCGCTTTATGATCACCAACAGCTATAAGTGCACGAAAACGGAATCGGCGACCGCCTTTTACGACACGTGCTACCCTATCTATGTGCAACGTGCGTTCATCATATTGTTTTTCACCCTCAACTTCACCACGTCTTGGTCTGGTTGTCCCGTTGTTTGCCATAACTAAAACTCCAGTCCTTGTTCTCGCGCAGCATCCGCCAGTGCCTTGATACGTCCGTGGTACAGTTTGCCGCCTCGATCCATTACTACATGTTTAATCCCAATTTTTTGAGCATTTTTGGCTAGCGTTTGTCCGACTTTCACGGCCTTATCGGTCATTGTTGTCACATTTTTACTATCGATAGACGATACGTATACCAAAGTTGTATGGCTATCGTCATCAATTAGCTGTGCGATCACATGCTTCAATGATATATGCACGCTCAGTCTAGGTTTATCTTTACTGCCATGAATTTTAGATCGCACGCGGGCTGTCCGTAATTGGGAATTCTTAACTTTATGCAATAAACGATCCATTATTTTTCCTTACCACTTTTTCCGCTTTTACGGATTATATGCTCATCATAATACCGGATACCCTTACCTTTATAAGGTTCCGGTTTACGTAATTCTCTAATTTTACTGGCTACTTGCCCGATTTGTTGCTTGTCTATGCCATTAATGGTAATGACGTTTTGTTCGACAATAGCCGATACCCCGTCTGGCAGTGCAAATTCTATATCGTGTGAAAAGCCCAAGTTGAATTTTAACGTATTTCCCTGCATCGACACCCGGTATCCGACTCCGTTAACCTCGAGTTTTTTGCTGTATCCTTGGCTGACGCCATCAACCATATTAGCTATGAGTGTTCGCATTAACCCGTGATTACTCCTTACCGCAGCTTCGTTACTGTCGCGTGATACTAAAACTTGGTTATCATGCTGGTCGATTGATAAGCCTTTTAACACCGGCCGAACTAAACGACCTTTAGCGCCGATTACTTCCAGCTGCCTGTCCTTAACACTAATACTGACACTTTGAGGAATGGTTATTGGCTGTTTTCCTACTCTGCTCATAATTAATAAACCCTACAAATTAACTCGCCACCAATTTGTTCCTGTTTAGCTTTTCCTCCGGCCATAATGCCTCGACTGGTCGAGATTATGACAATGCCGCGTCCATTCTTGATTACTGGAATTTCTTTGGCTTTGGTATAGGATCGGCGGCCAGGCTTACTTAACCGCTGAATTTCGGTGATAAGTGAGTTGCGTCCTTTCTTTGCCAGTAGGAGTTGCAATCTTTTGTTCGTACCTTCTCCCTCAACATGGATTTCGGCGATGAAATCAGACTCCAATAAGATTGTCGCCAAGTCGTACTTAATTTTCGAGTATGGAAGACTAATTTCAGACTGGTTGACTCGTATTGCATTTCGAATACGGGTCAGCATGTCAGCGATCGGATCAGTGGATACTTGACTCATTGTTTAAAAACCATTCTTACCAGCTCGACTTCGTTACACCGGGTATTTCGCCGCGGCTGGCGTGTTCACGAAAACTAATCCTGCTTAATCCAAATTGTCGCATATATCCACGTGAGCGTTTGGATTCCACGCACCGGTTCTTATAACGTGTCGGGGAACTGTTGCGAGGAAGCCGTACTAAACCTTCATAATCCCCGAGTTCTTTAAGTTCAGCCCTTTTAGCAGCATAGCGTTCTATCATCGCTTTGCGCTTTTCATTACGGGCTATAATTGATTTCTTAGCCATTAGTTTTTTTCTCCTTTTCGAACGGCATACCTAGTTGAGTTAATAAGGCCCGGGCATGTTCGATCGCCTCTGCCTTTATCACAAAAATAACCTGCATTCCGTGAGCCGGGTTGGTTTCTTCAAATGATAACTCCGGAAATACAGTTTGATCCGTTAATCCTAACGCATAATTGCCTTGCTTGTCAAAGGAGATAGTCTTAACGCCATGAAAGTCACGTAACCTTGGCAAGACAATTGAAATTAATCGATCGGTAAACTCGTACATTTTAGCGCCCCGTAAAGTTACCTTCAGGCCGATTTTATTGCCCTCGCGTAATTTAAAGGTTGCAATTGACTTTTTTGCGGTAGTTGGAACTGGCTGCTGGCCTGTAACTTTTCGTAAAGTGTTATTCGCAGTTTGCATTATTTTGTTGTCATCTTTTGCGTTTCCAAGCCCGGTGTTGATTACTACTTTTTCTAGCCGCGGCACCTGGTTTATATTATCCAGATTTAGCTGACGCATTAAGTCGTAACGAATTTTATCCATATAGAGAGACTGTAAACGCGGTCGGTATATAGTTGTCGGTTTAGTTTGAACTTTAGCTGAAGGCATTACTTTATATCCTTTCCGCTTTTTGCATAAACTCGTTTCTTGCCATCGACGGTCAGCTGGTATTTAATCCGGCTTGCCGTTTTGAGTGTCGGTTCGTATATTGCAATCTTGGATATGTAAATTGGTTGGGTCTGCTCAATAATCCCGCCTTGAGGATATTGCTTAGTCGGTTTTAAATGACGTTTCACAACGTTAATACCTTCGACCGTCACCTTGTTCATTGAAGGATGAGTTGCAATGACCTTTCCGGTCTTGCCTTTATATTTACCGCTAATGACTATTACGGTGTCACCCTTATTCAGTCGTATTTTATATTTATCTGACATCTATAATACCTCTGGAGCTAAACTTATTATCCGGTTGTAACCTTTATCGCGTAATTCGCGTGGAACCGGACCAAATATACGGGTTGCGCGCGGTGTTTTGTCATCACTGATTAAAATAGCTGCATTATCATCAAATTTGATTGTAGACCCGTCCTTACGACGAATTTGCTCAGTTGTACGTACCACGACTGCCTTAACTACACTCTTCTTTTTTACGGTTCCGTTCGGGTTAGCATCTTTAACTGTTGCAACAATTATATCTCCAACCCGCGCATAACGTCGTTTGGAACCACCTAGTACACGGATACACAATATCTCACGTGCGCCACTATTGTCTGCAACTACCAACCGGCTTTCTTGCTGTATCATAACTTAGCCTTATTGGCGTTAGGCTTCGCCGTCCGGACAGGTTCTTCGACTTGTGTGACTGCGAGAGCAGCGGCTTCTAGTGCAGTTCGCTCAATAATTCGATCAAGGCGAAAATGTTTTGACGCACTCAATGGTCTAGTTTCAATAATTGCCACGCGGTCACCGACTTCAGCCTCGTTTTTTTCGTCATGAGCCGTAAACTTCTTAGTGCTTAAGTATTGTTTTTGGTAAAGCGGGTGAGTCCTGCGGCTGACAACCTTGACTGTAATTGTCTTGTTTCGCGAGGTCGAACTAACCGTACCGATAATTGTTTTAGGCATTATATTTTCTCCTTAGCCAGTTGCTCACTTAAAACAGTTAGCATTCGGGCCAAATCTTTGCGCTTGTGTCGAACCAATCTAACATTAGCAGATTCTCCAAGGGCTTTTTGTCGCTTCAGTTCGACAATCTCATCGCGCAACACACTGCTCTGCTTGGCTAACTCGTCTGTCGAAAGCTTTCTAATATCAGTAATTTTCATAATTAAAACTCCTCTCGAACAAGAAACCTGGTCTTAATCGGCAATTTATTTGCTGCTAGACGCATTGCTTCACGCGCTGTTGTTTCATCCACTCCCTGCATTTCAAACAAAATAGTTCCTGGTTTCACCTTAGCTACAAAAAATTCCGGATTACCTTTGCCGCTACCCATTTTGACGTCTTGCGGCTTACGTGTGACCGGTATATGCGGGAAAACCCTAATCCATATTTTCCCGCCGCGCTTAATGTAACGGGTCATCGCCTGTCTCGCGGATTCTATCTGCCGTGACGACAATCGTTCATTTCCTTGAGCTTGAAGGGCGAAATCGCCGTAAGCAATAGTATTGCCTGAAGTTGCAACTCCTGCGTTGCGTCCTTTTCTAACTTTCCGGTATTTGGTTCTCGCGGGAATTAACATTTTTAGATTACCTCGCCTTTAAATATCCACACTTTCACGCCAATGATTCCGGCGTTGGTATGAGCAGGCACATAGGCATAGTCAATGTCGGCCCTTAATGTATGTAGTGGCACAGAGCCTAAACTATCTTTTTCGCGGCGACTCATCTCGGCACCGTTTAAGCGCCCGCTAACCTCAATCCTGACTCCTTTAGCTCCAGCTCGTATGGTAGCAGCACTTGCGCTTTTAATTGCTCGTCTGAAGCTCATGCGACGTTCAAGTTGATGTGCAATATTCTCCGCTACTAGCTTTGCATGGAGTTCCGGTTTTTTTACTTCCTCGATATTAAGCCTGACTGAAGTTGAATAGATTTTTTCTACTTCGTCTTTCAATTCTTGAACTCCTGTACCACCTCGACCAATTACAACACCAGCCTTCGCGGTATGAATCGTAACCGTGACCAGGTTAGGTGTTCTAGCGATTTCAATTCGGTTAATCGCAGCTCGAGAGCCTAACTTTTGCTGAATCAGCTGTCTTACTTTTAGATCGTCTTCAAGAAATTTTGAGTAATTCCTTTTTGCAACAAACCATCGGCTTGACCAGTTTTTATTAACCTGGAGGCGCATGCTGATAGGATTGACCTTCTGTCCCATATTAACTTTCCTTCTTCTTAGTGCGAGCTATCTTGTGTGCAGATTTTTTGACCTTATCATTTTCTGGCTTAGTGCTACTTTTTGACTGTCGTTTTTCGCCATCTACTATAACCAAAAGATGTGAAGTCTTTTTTTGGTAGGGATTGGCAGTGCCGCGCCAGGCAGGGCGTATTCTTTTTAGTCTCGGGCCGGGTGTTACGCTAATTTCGACAATGCGCAAGCTAGCCGGCTTGTATCCATGGTTATAATCGGCGTTTGCTCGCGCACTCTCGATTGCTTTTCTGACTGCCAACGCACTGCGTCGAGGCGTATGTTCGAGTATCGTAATAGCATCGTCAACCCGACGTCCACGTACAAGCGCCGCTACTACCGCAACTTTACGCGGGCTTTGCTTAATACCCTTTATTCTGGCTTGAGCGGGCATGTATTATTTCTCCTCTCTTGCGGCTTTTGCTAATTTACCGCCGTGACTGCGAAACTTGCGGGTTGGCGCAAATTCTCCTAACTTGTGACCGACCATGTTTTCTGTAATGAAAACCGGAACATGCACACGACCATTATGTACAGCAATCGTACGACCAACAAATTCCGGCGCGATGGTTGAGGCACGGGCCCAAGTTCTGACGATAGTACGATCCTCAGAGCCCAGTTGAGCAATCTTCTTGCTCAATTTATAGTCAATAAATGGACCCTTTTTAAGTGAACGACTCATATTCTTTATCTCCTCTTGCCAACGTGACGGCTGTGCACTATATATTTATTAGTCGACTTATTGTGCCTTGTTTTTAGTCCCAGAGTTTTTTGCCCCCAAGGGGTACGCGGTGCTTTAGCCATGCGGTGACGACCGCCGTCACCTCCGCCATGCGGGTGGTCTACAGCATTCATGACTACTCCGCGAACCGACGGACGTATACCTTTGTGTCTGTTGCGTCCGGCTTTTCCGATCAAAACGTTCTGGTGTTGCTCGTTACCGATTGAGCCAATAGTAGCGCAGCACTCGACACTGATGAACCGCACTTCACCACTAGGCAATCTAACCTGTGCGTTTTTTTCATCCCGGGCGACTAATTGAGCATCAGTACCTGCACTTCTAACCAGCTGTGCTCCCCGTCCGGGAACCAGTTCAATAGCATGGATAAGACTTCCCAGCGGTATTTTACTTAGCGCCATACGGTTACCGCTGTCGACAGGTGACTCATTCCCGGCATGTATGATTTGACCTGTTTGCATCTTGTTAGCGGCAATAATGTAGTGATAGGTTCCAACCTCAGACTTTACTCTAGCTATTCTGGCGCTCCGATTAGGATCGTACTCTATTTGTATAACTTTGCCCTTAAAACCATCCGGTAGTGACACACTGAGTTGTCGGTATTGTCGTCGGCTGCCGCCACCTTTGTGACGAGTCGTGATTCGGCCGGAATTATTCCTTCCACGACTTTGTTTTAGGCTTTTAGTCAATGAGCGAACTGGCCTGGTTTTCGCAAGCTTGTCATTATCCTGACTCGTCATTCCACGCCGTGAGCTCGTTGTCGGTTTATACTGTTTAATAGCCATATTTAGTCCTTTAGCTCCGACTTACTGGCTATTCTAGTGCGAATCGAGCGTTTTTTAGGCTTATCCTCTTTGTCCGCTGCTTTAGCTTGCTGTTTTGCGAACTTGGCTTGAGTTTTTTCGGCTTGCTTTTCCTCTTCCGCGATGGCATTAAAAAATGGCAATGAGTAGCCCTCAGCTAACGTGACATAGGCTTTTTTAATATTATTGTCTTTGCCGCTCGATACTCGTCGACCACCCTTCGAAATTGTCCGCTTCGGCTTACCTGATAAATTAACTAGATTAACCTTATTGACTTTTACCTTAAACCGGCTTTCTATTGCCTGTCTAATTTGATGTTTATTATCTGAGCGATTAACATCAATTACGTATACTCGGCTATCGCTTAGGGCATAGCTTTTTTCACTTAATCTAGGTATCAAAAGCGTTGGTTTACTCACGAGCTACTCCTGGTCTTTCTTGACAGATGGTTTAAGCCAAGCGCTGAGTAGAGTAAGTGCCGGTTTTGTCAGGATGACCGTGTCAGCATCAAGCAAACGAGCAATATTAATGTATTTGACTTCGATAGTTTTAACACTGTCTAAATTACGGCTCGCCAACTTTAGGTTTGTGTCTAGATTGTCGGTTGCAATCAGAGTATAGCCTTTAACATCCATTTTTTTAAGGAGTTTAGTCAATTCTGCTGTTTTCGTGGACTTGAGTCCAATTGATTCAATAACTCGCAATGATCCACTAAGATTGTGAGAAGATAATGCTTGGACAATTGCCTTTCGTTTTGCATTAGTACTTAATCTTTTGGCATAGTTCTCGTTGCCTGTGGGACCAAATATTATACCGCCGCCGCGCCACAATGGCGTGCGTCGTGACCCGACTCTGGCACGGCCAGAACCTTTTTGTTGCCATGGCTTACGACCTCCACCGCGAACCAATCCCCGCGTTTTAGTTCGCGCTAGCCGACTCCGGCCATTAGCTAAGTAAGAATCATAGGACTGCTGCAGTAAACGATGATTGACTTCATGTACGCCGAATATATCGGAATCCAATTTGACTGGCGTACTGGATTTTGAGCCGTTTTTCATATACGTTGCGGTAGGCATTATTTTTGTCCCTTTATGACTACTAGTCCTTTATTCGGACCCGGTACAGCCCCAGCGACACCGATGACAGCATTATTCGCGTCAACATAGGCAATCTTTAGACCTTTAGTCGAGACTTTCGTTGCACCGTATCGTCCGGCCATTTTTTTACCTTTTAAAATATGTTGTGGGTACATTGATCCGATTGACCCTACCCGGCGATAGCTTCTTCCGCCGTGTGTTTTACGACCACGATGAAAACCGTGGCGCTTGATGGTACCCGCCCAACCCTTGCCTTTACTTATTGCGCTAACGCTTACTTTGTCACCAATATTAAAAATATCGACACCAAGATGGTCGCCGATATTAGCTGTGTCGTCATCCAGCCTAAACTCACGAATTAACTTTGACTTGGCCTGTGATTGCTTGAGTATACCCTGTCGAGACTTAGAAATCTTAGCATCCCTGTCTGTCCCGACAATAACGGCACTATAGCCATCTTTTTCTAAGGTTCGCTTACCAATCACGATATTATCGCGAGCTGACAGTACAGTAATCGGCGTAACGTATCCATCTTCCGTAATTATTGAAGTCATGCCGACCTTATGTGTAAGTAATGCTTTCATTTGATTCCAGCTTGATGCCCTGTATATTAAGGGTGATTATTATAACGTTGGCGCATTATACTGTTTAGCTACCTCTAATACCTCGCCTTAAGCGCCAACTATTTGGCTTAAAGATACCGTAATAGATTAGCAATTTAACTTATAGCTGTCAATGCGTTGATAAAATTACATAGCTATTTTGTATACCTTTTGTGTTTTTGTATTGATGCACGTATATTCACTTTGGTTTGCAATTATTTGTAACTCTAGATGCATTGAAGTATTTTTAAGCAGGCAATTTAAGACTACATCTTAATCTCTACATCACAACCGGCCGGTAACGACAAATTCATCAAACTATCAATAGTTTTAGGCGTTGGTTCAAATACATCAATTAAGCGCTTGTGTACACGCATTTCGAATTGCTCGCGACTTTTTTTAAACACATTTGGACTTTTAATGACCGTAAAAGTTGACTGCCGCGTCGGAAGCGGTATCGGTCCTGCTAAATTGGCGCCTGTTCTGAGTGCGGTATCTACTATTTGCTTAGCTGCTTGGTCGATGACTTTGTGATCATAAGCCTTTAGCCTTATTCTTATCCGCTGTTTTGTCTCGGTCTTTGCTTCAGTCATTAAGGCTACACTTTACTTGACAATTTTTGTCACTACACCAGCGCCTACTGTTCGTCCGCCCTCTCGGATAGCAAAACGCAATCCTTGATCCATAGCGATGGGTGCGAGTAGTTTAACGCCAAAAGTGACTGTGTCGCCCGGCATTACCATTTCCTTATCGGCAGGCAATTCAACTTCTCCAGTTACGTCGGTTGTTCTAAAGTAAAACTGAGGTTTATATCCCTTGAAGAAAGGTGTATGTCTGCCGCCTTCTTCCTTAGTAAGGATGTAAACTTCACTCTCAAATTCAGTGTGTGGAGTGATACTGCCCGGCTTGGCCAGCACTTGACCTCTTTCAATGTCGTCGCGTTCAATACCGCGTAGCAGCAAACCTGCATTGTCACCGGCACGTCCTTCGTCCAATTGTTTTTTAAACGCTTCAATACCAGTCACTACTGTTTTGGTAGTCGGTCTTATACCAACAATTTCAACTTCATCGTTCATCTTTATGACGCCAGTTTCAATCCGCCCGGTAGCAACGGTTCCCCGGCCTTTAATTGAAAACACATCCTCAATCGGCATTAGAAACGGTTTGTCCAAGTCGCGCACGGGCTCCGGTATGTACTCATCCATAGCATGTACCAGATCCATTATGGCTTCTTCGCTTTCTTTATCACCGTCAAGCGCCTTGGTGGCCGAACCGCGGATTATTGGACAGTCTCGATCAAAGTCATACTTTGCCAGTAGATCACGTATCTCTTCTTCCACTAAATCGACTAGTTCTTGGTCAGCCAAATCCATCTTGTTCATAAATACAAGAATACTTGGTACACCGACCTGACGTGCGAGTAGTACGTGTTCACGCGTTTGAGGCATTGGTCCATCTGCGGCGCTCACAACTAATATAGCCCCGTCAATCTGAGCGGCGCCGGTAATCATATTTTTGACGTAATCGGCGTGACCCGGCATATCGACATGTGCGTAGTGTCTTTTTTCACTTTCGTATTCTTGGTGGCTAGTAGCAATGGTTATACCGCGAGCCCGCTCTTCTGGTGCCTTGTCAATTTGATCGTAAGGTACAGGTTTATTCACGTCGCTTGGTAATCGTTTTGCAAGTACTGCCGTAATGGCAGCCGTGAGGGTGGTTTTACCATGGTCGACATGACCCATAGTACCAACGTTCACATGGGGCTTGCTTCGGTCAAATGTTGCCATTTCTGTAGTCGCTCCTTAATGCCGTATAGAAACTTCGGCTGGTTATAGATATTTTTAGCGTTATAGCCGTCAAAGACCCACGCTTTTTAACAGGGCATAGTATAGATAAATCACTTGCCTTTGTAAAGAGTTACTCTTGTCCAACGCAAGGTGAGGCTAAACGTAGTATGTGTGGCACTCTGTAGATGCACAAGTATAGATACATATTGGACGGACTGCTAAATAAAGTTATGGAGTCCTGTTTACAGTACATGAGTGAGTGAGCAAGATAGCATAAAATATCCAAGTCTTTCGACCATTGGCCGAATCATTTATGACCTTAATGTTTAAGAAAGATTGCCTAAACCCTGCAGGCTAAGCGTGAGTGCGGCTAGTGGCCGGCTGCATGAGCATCAATGCAACTCTAGGATTACTAAAGTCAAGCGCGGTAATTACTATCCCCTCTATCCGGGAGACCTGGTTAAGCTAGATTATGTCATTAAGTTCATAGGCGAAATCAGGAGATATGCCGTCTCCGCTATTGATTACAACAACGAGTTTGCATTCTCACACGCCTATAGCAGTCTGTCTAGTGCAAGGTCTATGGACTTTTGGTATGAGGTTATTTGACGTAAAGGCGTATAATGTTTCTTTAATTAAGACTTAGGTGATATGGGACGTAACAAAGATTTTCGAGCGAAGCGCAAACAGGAAGAATTTAATCTATTGACCAGTGTGTACGAGCGCACGGTTAAACTTGGACGCTACTCACGTTATTTAGAATCTTCAAGTTCGTGGCGGTCGGCGGCTACTAATGCTCTAATGATTAAGGCACTTACTCCAAACTTAGAGTATTCTCTTCGTGTTGCGTCTATATTTGCTAACCATGGCATGGAAGGCTATAGTTCGCGTGATGTTGCAAGCGCCTACTTGCGTTACCTTGGAAGATCGAGCCTTAATTTAAGCGGATATATGAGGGTATATGAAGACAAGCTAGACGACATAATGCCCGGTGTACCAGTAGTCATTGACGACTTGCGCGAACAGCCGTTTGGCGGTGTAGTGTTAACCGAACCGCATCTGGAAATTTCTAAAACACCGCGTGTTATTCGAAAACTACGTACAGAGCGCTATGGCATAAAATGCGACTCTAAGATTGATCTAATTGGTCATATGACCCTTAATATTTACAATGCGGTAGCGGAAGTTCAGTTTAAAGGATTCGACTTAGGATTTATGAATGTTGGCAGTAACAATATAAATCGATACATTGTAAATATGACTGAGCAATATGGCGTTGCGCGCGCGCGCGATATTTTAGCTGACGTTGCTCTATTGGAATCTATCTATGTACCCTGTGAACCATATGACCCAGTGTACGGTGAGATAGACTTTGGCGTGCTTAAATCTTAACCCTTACGGTTAATGAGCGTCTCCGTAATGTTAGGTGGAACGTCTTGGTAGTGATCAAGTTCCATCGTAGAACTGGCGCGTCCTTGAGTCATTGATCGTAGATTAGTCGTATAGCCAAACAACTCTGCCAGAGGAACAAAGGCTGTAATTTCTTTTGTGGCTCCAGCTAGATCGTTCATCCCCTCGATGCGTCCGCGCTTTGAATTAAGATCACCAATGACATCGCCCATGAATTCTTCGGGACAAACAACCACTAGTTTCATGATCGGTTCAAGTAGCACTGGACCGGCCTTTTTAAACGCATCCTGAAATGCCATTGACCCAGCTATCGAAAAGGCCATCTCGGATGAGTCGACCTCATGGTAGCTGCCATCGTAAAGTTCTACCTTAATGTCGACTACGGGGTAACCGGCTATCACTCCGTTGTTCATTGCTTCTTCGATGCCTTTTTTGACAGCAGGAACGTATTCACTCGGTACTACGCCACCTTTAATTGAGTTAATAAACTCGAACCCAGTACCGGTTTCCTTTGTAGATAACCTTAACCAAACATCGCCATACTGTCCACGGCCGCCGGATTGACGGATGTATTTTCCTTGAGCCTCAACGCCGAACTTGCGAATTGTTTCGCGATAGGCTACTTGAGGCTGTCCGACACTTGCCTCGACATTAAACTCGCGGCGCATTCGATCAACAATTATCTCTAGGTGCAACTCTCCCATTCCAGAAATAATCGTTTGGCCGGTCTCATCATCTACCCGGATACGAAAAGTCGGGTCTTCTTCCGCTAAACGTTGTAATGCTTGACCCATTTTTTCCTGATCGGCCTTGGTTTTCGGTTCAATCGCAATGGATACCGGAGGATCAGGAAAGGTTATGCTTTCCAGTAGTATTGGACTATTTGGATCGCATAATGTATGGCCTGTAGTGGTGCCCTTAAGTCCGACAATTGCCGCAATGTCTCCGGCTTTAACCTCACTGACATCCTCGCGCTTGTCAGCCTGCATGCGAACAATGCGTCCAACCCGTTCTTTTTGATTGGTCGAACTGTTTAAAATATACGACCCAGCGATAACTTTACCTGAATAAACTCTAAAATATGCCAACTTTCCGACAAACGGGTCCGTCGCAATCTTGAATGCCAAAGCTGAAAATGGTTCCGATATACTTGGTTTACGCTCGATTTCATCCCCCGTTTTAGGGTGTTTACCCCAAGTAGAACCACGCTCTACCGGGCTCGGCAAAAGCTCAGTTATTAAATCCAGTACTTTCTCTACTATGACGCCGCGTCCGTCGCCGCCAGTAACAGGAAAAAACTTCCCGGATAATGTTGCTGCTCTGACGGCTTGACGGATTTCGTCCTCGCTTAAGCCATCCTCTCCGGTCTCCAGGTACTTTTCCAGCATTGCTTCGTCCTCGGCAACCGCATTTTCAATTAGTAGCGAACGGTACCGCTTTGCATCGTCAAGCATATTGTCTGGTATTTCGCCGACACTAAGTTCATGATCGGCATAGTCCTTGTAGCTATAGCTTTGCATGCTAATCAAATCTACTACGCCATTAATCGACTGTTCGAATCCGATAGGTAAGTGAATCGGGAACGCAAGTCTGTTTAAGCGATTATGGATTGACTCGAGCGACTTGTAAAAATCTCCGCCGGTTTGATTAATTTTATTTATAAAGCAGATCCGTGGAACATTATATTTATCTGCCTGACGCCATACTGTTTCACTTTGACTTTCGACGCCCATTTTGCCGTCGAATACGACAACTGCACCGTCCAATACTCTCAGTGATCGTTCGACTTCGACCGTAAAATCTATGTGTCCAGGTGTATCGATGATGTTGATCTGGTGATCTTTCCAGTAACATGTCACTGCCGCTGAAACTATAGTAATACCCCGCTCCCGCTCCTGCTCCATCCAATCCGTTGTAGTATCGCCTTCATGTACTTCGCCGATTTTGTGTTTCAAACCAGTACGGTAAAGAATACCTTCGGTAGTGGTTGTTTTGCCGGCGTCAATGTGCGCAATAATACCGATATTTCGCAATTTTTCAATCGGGTATATTTTAGCTGCCATAAATCAATTAATCCTTTAAATTAGCGTGCAAAATGCGCAAAAGCCCGATTTGCTTCTGCCATTCTGTGAGTGTCCTCACGCTTTTTAACTGCTGCTCCTTGACCCGAATAGGCATCCTGCAGCTCAGCCGCTAAACGGTTTGCCATGCTCATACCTTTGCGGGCTCGCGCTGCCTGCACTAGCCACATAATTGTTAAATGTGTTTGACGCTGACCCTTAACTTCAAACGGAATCTGAAAATTAGCTCCACCCACTCTCCTAGATCGGGTTTCTAGATGTGGCTGAATGTTTCGATAAGCCTGTTCAAAAACTTCGATGGGATTATCTATCTTTAGCTTTTCGGCAGCTGTTTGCATACCGGTATATACCAGGCGCTCAGCTAGCTGTTTTTTACCGTTCAGCATTACCCGATTGATTAGGCGCTGGACTTCTACACTGTTATACAAACGGTCCGGCTGTATGTCTCGAGTTAGTGTTTTCGTCTTCTTTCTTGGCATAATGCTTAAGCCTTCTTTGCTCCGTATTTTGAACGACCTTGTTTACGATTATTCACGCCCTGCAGGTCCAGTGACCCGCGAACAATATGATATCGGACTCCTGGTAAATCCTTGACTCGTCCGCCGCGAACAAGCACCACAGCATGCTCTTGTAAATTATGGCCTTCGCCACCAATATATGCCCATACCTCATAACCATTGGTCAAACGTACTCTGGCAACTTTTCGTAAGGCCGAATTAGGTTTTTTTGGTGTCTTTGTTGTGACTTTAACGCAGACACCTCTTTTGAATGGCGCGTGCTTTTCATAGTTCGTCGTCTTAAGATTATTAACTACGCGTTGCATAGCGGGCGATTTACTCTTATGCTCGCTTCTAGTTCGCGGCTTGCGGACCAATTGGTTCATTGTTGGCATTAGATTTAACTTGTTCTCCTTGGCTTACTTTAGCTTAATATTCAATCTTCCGCTGCGATAACCACTATTTACTTGACCTTCTGCTAATTGGCCTTATCCTAGTTTCGAGCTCGAGTCGAAATTTTCGTCTAAAAAGCTTACTTTAACTTAACCTTTGTTGTTTGCAAGCATTTTATCAGATAACACCTAAGCTTATCAAGATACAAAAGATTCTGTTTCGTCGATGTTTTCTTCCTCTAATTCTCGTTCTGAGGATATATAACCCGTACCGACCGGTATTTTGCGGCCTAGAATGACATTTTCTTTCAGTCCGAATAGACGATCTACTTTACCTGACGTCGCTGCCGCTATCAAAACTCGTGTCGTATCTTGAAATGAAGCCGCCGACAAGAAAGAATCAGTGGAAAGTGATGCTTTAGTTATTCCGAGTAGCAATTGCAGGTATTTTGCAGGTTGCTTACCTTCGGCAATTAACTTTTCGTTTACTTCACTGACGGCCAGTTTTGACACAATATCGCCTGTCACAAACTCACTATCACCGCTATCCTCTATCTGAACGCGACTAAACATCTGTCTAACAATTATCTCAAGGTGTTTGTCGGCGATATTTTGTCCTTGCCCTACAAATATTTTAAGGATTTCATTCATGATGTAGCGCTGAGTCGCTTCAACTCCCTGTAAACGCATCAAATCGTGCAGGTTAATGGACCCGGAAGTTAAACGCTGTCCGGCTACCACCTTATCTCCATCTTCGACTAGTAGCTGTTTAAATCCGGGTATTTCGTAGCGTATAACGCTTTGCTTTGTTGGCGTAATGACCAATGTAGTATCTGTTACGTGCAATTTACCTGCCATTGGCGCTACGACCGGTTCGCTGTTATCTTCATTGGCTGCTATAACATCACCAATGGCAACGTCTGTTCCGTCCGCCAGCTTTATCTTTCGCTCCCCAAGGTCAAAAGTTAGTTTTTCTTTATTGTGAGCGGTAATCTGTACTACATAATGATCACCTTCTTCCCAAGCGTTTACCGTTCCGCTAATATCCGTTAGGTATGCTACACCTTTAGGCGAACGTACTTCAAATAACTCCTCGATGCGGCTTAGTCCTTGCGCAGAGTCGTCTGCAACTACGGCACCGGAGCGGTGTTTTGAATCTAGGCTTAGCTGCGTTCCAGGTTCACCTATGCTCTGTGCCGCGATTACACCAATTGGGTGATGCGGACTAACTAGTTTTCCGGTTGCAGGATCAACTCCATACGACCGTTGAGGAACGCCGTGCACATTGGTACAAGACAGAGCGCTCATTATTTTAAGGTTGTCCAGCTTGCTGTTTGCATCAATAGCAGTCGCGATTTCGGGAGTAATTACTTCCCCTCTCTTCACGTACGTACCGATATCTTCGGCTGCATAGCGTCCACTTAAGCGGGATGCATAACTAACTCCGATTTCCTCTGCATCGATGCGCCGCGTCGCAAAGCCCGGATCGTTTAGCTCATCCTCAATGGTAAACACGTCTTGCGATACGTCGACTAAACGTCTTGTCAGATAACCTGCATCGGCTGTTTTTAAGGCAATATCAATTAATGCTTTACGTGTTCCACGCGTGCCAGTGAAGTACTCGAGCGGATCAAGTCCGGAAATATAGTTAGACTTAACTGGAAGTTCAATCGTCCTTCCGGCGGCATCCTGCAGCACTCCAAGCATACCAACTGAGTTCTTCATTTGCGTGATGCTTCCGCGGGCCCCTGATATAAAGGCGATAGCCATTGACGTGTTTTTGGTTAGCATTTGCGTGCTAAGTAGTTCCTGTATCTGGTTTTCGACTCGTGTCCAATTATCTACGGTTAGGCGAGAGCGTTCTTCGTCGGTAATAAAGCCCTGTTCAAATTGCTCTGATATAGCCGCCGAGCGGGCATCGCCTTCTGCAATTAGTTCATCCATTCCTTCGATACGTTCGAAATCGCTCATTCCCATACTTAATCCCGAAACTGTTGCATATGTGAAGCCTAGATCCTTAAGATCATCAGCGATCAACGCCGTTTTTTCCTGACCATATCGGGCGTAAACATCTGCCATGACATTTTGTAGACGTTTTTTTGTCATTGGTTCATCTTGATACGGGAAGTCCTCAGGGAACGTTTCGTTAAATAGAACTCGACCGGAGGTTGTGGTTCGCACCTGTCCGCGAAACGGTACTCTAACACGAGTTTGCAACTTAATTTTACCCCGATCCAAGGCAAAGATTATTTCGTCAACACTGCTAAAGGGTAAGGGCATATCCTGATTGCCCGGCTGGTCATACGTCAAGTAATAACAACCGAGTACAATGTCTTGCTCAATGTGTAGTATGGGTGATCCGTCAGCTGGTTTAAGCAAATTACGGTTACTGACCATAATATCTTTGGCTTCCGCCTGCGCGTCATCACTTAGTGGTAAGTGTACCGCCATTTGATCACCATCAAAGTCGGCGTTAAACCCACGGCATACCAGCGGATGCAGTTGAATGGCGCGTCCTTCGATTAGTACGGGCTGAAAAGCCTGAATACTTAAACGGTGGAGGCTCGGAGCACGATTAAGCAGCACGTACTTGCCTTTAATTACTTCATCTAGAGCATCCCATACAACTGTCTCACTCAGCTCAATCAGGCGTGTGGCACTACGTATATTATGAGCATGTTCTTTAGCAATAAGCTCACCGATTACAAATGGTTTGAACAGTTCAAGAGCCATCATTTTTGGTAGACCGCATTGATAGATCTTTAGTTCAGGTCCTGCAACGATTACGGAACGACCGGAGTAATCGACTCGCTTCCCCAGTAGATTCTGTCGAAACCGGCCTTGCTTACCTTTGAGCATGTCGGATAAGCTCTTAAGACGACGACGCTGCCCGGTAGCAGCAACAGCCCTTCCGCCGCGTGCAGCGGAATTATCTATTAACGCATCAATCGCTTCCTGTAGCATGCGTTGTTCATTACGGCGAATCACCTCAGGGGCGTTAAGATCTATTAGTTTCTTTAGTCGATTATTGCGGTTAATCACACGACGGTATAAGTCGTTCAAGTCGCTAGTTGCAAATCTTCCACCAGTCAATTGCACCATTGGTCTTAGGTCTGGAGGGATAACCGGTAATATAGATATGCACATACTGCCTGGTTGAATTCCTGCCCGCTGAATACTCTCGAGTAGGCGCAGTCGCTTCATTAGCCGTTTCCGCCGTTGGCCCTTGGCCACTTCAACTTCTGCATTTAATTCGTTAATTAGTTTTGTAAGATCAATTTCGTCCAGTAATTCTTTGAGTGCCGACCCACCCATACCAACTTTAATGATCGATCGCAGTTCATCGGGCAGTGCTCGATAATCTGTCTCACTGATCAGGTTCAGCTTGATCAAACTCCCAACCTGATCCCTGTATGCCTCAAACTCTTGGTTTAATTCTTCAAGTTCCTTGCTCTGCATCTCGGCTAATGCCTTGACATTAGCAGATTCAGCTTGAGCTTCATTTTCAAATCGTAGTTTAATTGCTTCCTTAGCTGCGTTAAATTCAGCTTCTTTATCTGTCAGTAATTGCTCACGCTTGGTGACATCAATCGACACAATAATGAAACTTGCAAAATAAGCCACACGCTCCAGGTTTTTAACGGTCATTCCTAGAAGTAGTCCCATTGCACTCGGTGTACCACGCAAAAACCAGATGTGTGCTACCGGTACAGCCAAACTGATGTGGCCCATGCGCTCACGTCGAACGATACTTTTAGTAACCAGCTCTCCGTTTTTGTCGACTGCCGCCTCGCGACTGCGCACTCCCTTATATTTTGCGTCATGTGGATTTATATCCTTTACAGGTCCAAATATTCGTTCGCAAAATAATCCGTCGCGCTCCGGTTTTTGGGTACGGTAATTTATTGTTTCGGGCTTAGTTACTTCCCCATAACTCCAGTCTAAGATATCGGCGGGACTAGCTATGGCGAGCCTGACTGCATCAAAATCTGCAATATCTGTTCCATAGGTATAGTTATTTTGAGTCATCTAATCCTCTTCTCCTTCCTCATTCTCATTATCATCGTTATCGTTGTCATCATCACTGGATGCGGTAGAGACAACTGCGGTCTTACCGCTCATGCCATCGCCTTCTATGTCTACAACACTGAAGTCGTCTCCGACTTCTCCCAGGGTCTCTTCACTTAGATCAATGTCCGATATAGTCGGTTCTGGTACGGTGACACTACTAGGATGAGAAGCTTCGTCCTGAACGCTGGTCGCAAGTACATCTTCGGCATCAACCACCTCGCTCTCTTTGATTAGATCAACTTTTAGCGATAGTCCTTGCAGCTCTTTGACTAAAACATTAAAGCTTTCCGGTACTTTTGGACCAACAATTTGAGTGCGCTTAATGATCGATTCGTAAGCTTTGCTTCTTCCGTATACGTCATCACTCTTTAAGGTCAGCATTTCCTGCAAAGTAGTTGCAGCTCCATAGGCTTCTAGGGCCCATACTTCCATCTCGCCAAATCTTTGGCCGCCATTCTGAGCTTTACCACCTAATGGCTGTTGCGTTACCATGGTGTAGGGACCGGTTGAGCGTGCGTGAATTTTATCAGCCACCATGTGATTAAGTTTTATGATGTACATGCTGCCAACAGTGGTACGCTCAGTAAAAGCCTCACCATTTCGCCCATCATATAGTTGTTGCTTACCGTCATCAGGCAAATTGGCCTGGCGTAGCAGTTCTTGAATCTTATCTTTACTTACACCATCAAAGGACGGACTTGCGACATGCATATTAAGTGCTCGAGCGGCCATACCTAAGTGCGTTTCAAATAATTGTCCGATGTTCATTCTTGATGGAACCCCCAGTGGGTTCAAAATAATATCCACGGGCGTACCGTCTTCCATGAATGGCATATCTTCAATCGGCAGAATACGAGCAATAACTCCTTTGTTGCCGTGTCTACCCCCGAGCTTGTCGCCGACAGCTATTTTACGCATCTGGGCAACAAAAACTTGAATTTGCATAATCACGCCGGCTTTTAGTTCGTGACCGTTTTCCCGGCTAAAAATTTTCACTCCAACAACTTTACCGTGTTTTCCGTTGCTCATACGTTGAGAGGTATCGCGTACTTCTTTGGCTTTTTCTCCAAAAATTGCTCTTAACAGTCGCTCCTCGGAACTTAGTTCCTGTTCTCCTTTCGGAGTAATTTTTCCTACGAGAATGTCGCCGGGGTGAACTTCTGCGCCTATACGAACAATACCGTCTTCATCCAGATGTCTTAGTGACTCTTCTGATACGTTAGGAATGTCCCGTGTAACAATTTCCGGACCCAGTTTTGTTTCGCGGACTTCGATCATGAAATCTACAATATGTATAGAGGTTAAGGTGTCATCCTCAACTAATTTCCGCGAAATAATTATGGCATCCTCAAAGTTATACCCAGACCATGGCATAAACGCTACGATCAGGTCTTTACCTAGAGCCAGCTCGCCGCCGGCAATTGACATGCCCTCTGCAATGATGTTACCGGACTTAATCTTTTGTCCGCTGCGAACGACTACTTTTTGGTTGATTGAAGTCCCTTCGTTACTACGGACAAAATGCTGAGGTACATAGGTTACACTTTTACCGTCTTTATATTTTATAACCACCTCATCTGCTGTCGCCTTATCGACTTCACCATCTTCTTTAGCCAGTATCACCTGTCCAGTATTTAGTGCAGCCGGCCGTTCCAGTCCAGTTCCGACGATTGGCGCGGCGGGCTGAATCAGAGGCACGGCTTGCCGCTGCTGGTTACTTCCCATGAGCGAACGGTAGACGTAGTTTTTTTCTATGAAAGGAATTAAGCCGGCACTGCTACCTATAATTTGGTTGCGTGCGGCATCCATGTAATTAACGTCATTGGCGTCAACCTCGCCAGAGTCTAAGTGAAGACGAGCGCTAACGCGGTCTAACACAAAATATCCGTTTTCGTCAATTTCATTTCCTGCTCCTGCAATAACTGTACTTTCTTCTGCTGCTGCATCTAGATACTCGATCTTGTCAGTTACTTTTGCTTTAACTGGCCAGGTGACCTGGTTTTTCATCTTAGCAAGCTTCTCGGCATCGCTATTAGTCAATTTTTTTCCCGCTTTAACGATCACAGTACCACGCTCGTTAAGGTAGTCAATTGCAGCGATATGTCCAACTATTTCTTTCGGAGCTACCGAATTAACCACTTTACGATACGCAGTTTCGATGAAGCCGTAGTCATTCACTCTGGCATAGTTAGCCAAGTTTAATACTAGACCAATGTTCGCTCCCTCAGGAGTCTCGACGGCACATATACGTCCGTAATGAGTCGCATGGGCATCACGCACCTCAAATCCCGCCCGTTCCCTGCTTAGTCCGCCTGGCCCCATTGAGCTGAGTCGTCGTTTGTGGGCTAATTCGGACAGCGGATTAATCTGATCCATGAATTGAGACAGCTGACTGCTGGCAAAGAACTCACGTACAGCAGCTACTACCGGTCTCGCGTTAATCAGTTGTGCAGGTTGAACACTCTCAATATCACTCATGCTCATCCGATCTTTGGTGTTTCGCTCCATCCTTAGCAAGCCAATTCGGAATTGTCTTTGAATTAATTCACCGACAAGTTTAATGCGCCTGTTCGCCAGACTATCAATATCGTCGGCTGGTTCTTGTGTAGTATTGAGCCGTACAATTTCAGCTACAATCGCAACCAAATCACTTAAGTGCAGTACTCGATTCTCGATCGTATTAGGCACATCTAAATCAAGGCGTTTATTAATCTTATATCGACCTACGCGCGAAAAGTCGAAACGTTTGAAATTGTAAAACATTGTTTCAATCAGACTTTTTGCGTTATCTACCGTAGCCAAATCGCCTGGACGGAGGCGTCGGTAGACTTCGATTAGGGCGTCATTTTGACCATGTGACGGATCTTTATCTAGGGTGGCATCGATATATCGCAAATTTCCGCTATCTACATGGGCAAATGCATCTTTTAGTGCCGCTTCACTCATACCTAGAGCCTTGAGCAATGTCGTAACAGCGATTTTGCGTTTTCGATCGATCTTGACGTATATCGCACCGTTAGCAGCAGTTTCGAATTCCAACCATGCGCCACGACCGGGAATAACTTTAGCGCCGTATAGATAACCTGATGCCGGATGCTGCGACCGCGTAAAAAATACGCCGGCAGAACGGATTAATTGACTAACCACGACGCGCTCGGCACCGTTAATAACGAATGTGCCGCGTGTGGTCATCCACGGATAGTCTCCCAGGTATATCTCCTGCTCTTTAATTTCACCCGTTACTTTATTGGTTAAAACAACAGTTGCTTTGAGAGGAGCTTCAAAGCTCACGTTATTCTCTCGTGCTTCAAATTCTGTCATTTTCGGTTCGTCGAAGTGATATTCCTTAAATGACAGCGACAGCTTAGCCCCAGTATAGTCGTCGATTGGCGAGATTTCGGCTAACAGTTCCCCCAAACCTTCCTCGATAAACCAGTTAAACGATCGATTCTGGTGATCGACTAAATTTGGCAGCTCTACCGCTTGATCTTGTTTTGTAAAGTAAATTCTCTGTGCGTTTTCAATTTTGTGACTTTTAAATGCAGTAGTCTTCGCCACTGTAATTTGCCCCCTTAATTCGATTAGCTATCGTTAAATGTAATTAATTAGTACTATTTAGTTTGTTTTAGTTGATTACGTTAAGCGAAGCTAACTAAGTCACTGGGTTGCTTGTATCTGTATTTTGGCTACAAATTCCCTAGACTACACTACTTCTTAAATTATAGTATGATTCATGGAACATTCGCTGTCAAGACTCAAACTGCAATTATTTATTTATCGGTTTAAAAACTTGGTCTATAATCCCATATTTTTTTGCTTCGTCCGCTGATAGCCATTTGTCTCTCTCCATATCCTCGTGAATTTTCTGTATTGTTTGTCCAGTATTCTTGGCCATAATGTCCTCTAGCAGCTTCTTTAAACGCAAACCTTCACGCAGCGATATTTCCTGATCGGTAATTTTACCTCTAGTTCCACTACTTGGCTGATGGATCATGACAGTTGCGTTCGGTAACAAAAAGCGTTTGCCTTTAGCGCCGCTGCTTAAAATAAAGGCAGCTGCTGAAGCCTGTACTCCAATACCCACAGTTTGTACGTCGTTAGAGACGTACTGCATAGTATCGTAGATTGCCAGCGCATCATAGGCTGAACCACCAGGACTATTGATGTAAAGGTAAATATCCTTTTTGGCATCATTTGCCTGAAGAAAAAGCATTTGCGCAACTACTGTATTAGCTGTGGCTTCATTAATGTCGCTACCCAAAAATATAATGCGTTCTTTAAGTAGCCTTGAATAAATGTCATAGGCTCTTTCATATCGTCCTTCCTGCTCGATAACAGTCGGTATTAAAACTTGGCTCTTTAGTTTTGAGTCATTCATATAGAAAACCATATTAATCTACTAGCACTCCATAGTCAAGAGTGCTAATTGGGGTTTAATTGTTCTAAACGCTGTATCGTCTTCTCGAGTGTTATGCGGCTTCTAAGGTCTGCAATATTCTCAGGTTTACTTAGTTCGTCTTGCATAGCCTTGTCTGACGCGTAGCGCTGCTTGAGTGAATTAACCCTATCCTCTAGCTCACTTTTATTGGTCTGAATGTTTTCGATGGTTGCAATTTCGCCCAGAATTAATCCCGTCTTAATCCGTGCAGCAGCTTGTTTATTTGCTAATTTTTTATAACTATCTTCGTTTAATCCTTCTGTAGCCAAATATTCTGACCAAGTCAAGCCGCGATAGGCGGCGTTTTGCCTAAAATCAAGTTCGATGCGCTTGATTTCGTCTTCTAATAAGCTTTTAGGTACGTTAACCTCAGACGAAGAAACTACTGCATCGACTAACGCATTTTGATACTTAGCTGCAGTTTCGTCAGCTTTAGCAGAAGTAAGTTCTCGTTTAATGTCCGCTCTAAGTTCGTCTAAGTTCTTAAATGGGCCAGCTTTTTTAGCGAAGGCGTCGTCTAATTTGGGTAACGTAATTTCATTTACCTGCTTGACTGTAATCTTAAACTCGGCTAGTTTGCCGCGCAAAAACGCTACCTGATAATTCTTGGGAAAATTAATTTTAAACTTACGTTTTTCACCGGCTTTGGCGCCGATTAGTTCGGTCTCAAACCCTGGAATAAAAGATTGACTTCCTAATTCAAGTGCGTAATCTTTACCGCTGGCTCCATCTATGGACTTCCTAGAGTCTGCATAGATTCCGTCAAAGTCTATTATGACTTCATCCCCAGTATTAGAGGCTCGTTTAACAGGACTACGTTTTGCGAGCTGCTTCTGTATCCGTTCCAATGTTACGTTAACTTCTATATCCATAACTACTGATTTGTCTCGTTGAACTTTCAACCCCCTGTATGGACCTAGCTTAATTTTGCCCACTGCTTCAACTAATACTTCAAACTCTAATGATTCGTATGGTAGATAATGCTTAACCTCTATTTGCGGCTGAGTAACGGGTCTAATTTTAGAATTAGTCAATGTCTTTTGGTATAGATCATTTAGAGCAGCTTGTAATGTTTCTTCGTCCAGCCTATGACTATCCAAGTATTTCTCGGAAATTGATGCTGGAGCTTTATTTTGCCGGAATCCTGGCACCTTAATACTACTAGCTAAACTAATAATGGCGGATTGTTTAGCTATTGCTAAATCTTTTTCGTCAGCTTTGACGGTTATTTTTACTTTAGTAGGTTCGATATATTCAATATGATTACGCATTAGGTGATAATTCTACCATTAGCTGCACTAGGGACCAACATGTACTCAATTTTAACTAGATCCTTTGACAAGTTTTTCTATCTGTTTTATCGACAATTTAACTTCACTCGAATCAATTAAATCGCGCAATGTATATTGCTGGGATTTAATCTCGTTTTCTCCTATTATCAGTACGAAACGTATACCTTTTTTGACGGCTGTTTTGATTTGCTCACCAAGTTTTTTGGATGTCAAATCAACAGCCACCCTTAAACCTGCGCGGCGCAGTAGGGTGGCGGTTTTCATGGCTTCCGAGATAAGGCCGCCAATGACAACCACATAAATCTGTGTTGACGTACCCATGTCTGGCATTAGTCCGTGAAGCTTAAGAAAGTTAATTAGAGTAGCATCACCCAAGCCAAATCCCGCTGTTGGTAAGGTTTCTACACCGAACAGCCCGACTAGACCGTCGTAACGGCCTCCACCAAGCATTGAACGACTGTTTTCGATCGACGAATCAAACAGCTCAAAAACTAATCCGTTATAGTAGTCAAAACCCCTGACGATAGACAAGTTAAAATCCACATTTTTAATCGACAGTTCAGCGCACTCTATTAATAACTGTCTTAGCTGTTGAGCAGGTTCACTATTTTTTAATATCAGTGGGAGATCATCTAATGAATGACTATTCATTACATTAAGTAACTTTTCGGTAGTCGACTTTCTCCTCTGATCAGCGGTTAATATTTTATCTACCTGATCGATAAATTCACTGTGCAGAATCTTTTGACTGCGATCGATCAAACTTGCCATAGCTATTGATTGCATCGGGTTTAGCCCTAGGTACTCATCAAACAATAGGTTTAGTAGCTGACGATGGTTTATCTTGATACGAAACATTGCAGGTTTTCCGCCAAAAGCTCTTAATATGTTGTTCGTAATTTGGATCAACTCAAGCTCTGCCGAAATCGAAGCAACGCCAAATATATCGACATTCAACTGCCAGTGCTCACGAAAACGCCCCCGCTGCGGTCTTTCGTAGCGCCATAAATTTGGTATTGAATACCATCGTAATGGATAGGCAAGCTGCTGACGACGGGCCGCAACCATTCGGCTGACACTGGGTGTCATTTCCGGACGGATAGCAACTTCCCGGTTGCCCCTGTCAATAAACCTGTAAGTTTGGTCGGCTACAATTTCTGAGCCGCTTTTTGCCTGATATAGCTCGATAGGTTCAATAAATGGCGCATCGTATTCCTCGTATCCATATGATTCAACAACCTCTCGAACAACGTTAAATATATATTTACGAATCCGCAAATCTTCAGGATAAAAATCACGTGCTCCTTTATATGGTAGTGTAGATAATTTCATTGCTTGCTAATTATTATATATGGTGCGCGGGAGAGGATTTGAACCTCCATGGGTTACCCCGCTAGCTCCTAAGGCTAGTGCGTCTACCATTTCGCCACCCGCGCAATACTTCAATTGTACCGTGAACGGCTATGTTACAACTACTGTTTTAATGAACGCGTTTTTCCGGCTTTTTAATTAAAGCTGTTATTATTTGCATAGTATTGTTATAAGTAAATAAGAAGAAGTCTAATGCCGGTACCAAAACCAGCTTCTAAACGAATGACATCAACCTGGGATCATGTTGTTATAAGCATCAAACTAGCTCTAAAAAACTATGAACAAATTGCTATTTTGTTTCTGTTGCCCAGTTTATTCTTAATACTCGGAGCACATTACTTTGGCGATCCGTTTATAAGAAAAAACAAACTTGTTTTAAACTTCAGCCTAAGCAATCAACAAGAAATCGGAATGATACTTATGGCGGTTTGGCTGCTTATAAGCATAGTTAACTATGCGCCGGCAATTTACCTTCGCCTGAAGGCAGTCGAAACTAACACGTCGCCCTCACTAACTGAATGCTACCGCGAGGGCACAAAACTCTTTAAAAGGGTATGGCTAAGCCAGATTATTAGCTGGGTGATCATTTTAGCCGGTGTAATTTTGCTTATTGTTCCCGGAATAATATTTTTCCGGCGATATATCTTAAGCCCATATTATGCTGCAAAGTATCCGCAATTGAAGTTAGCACAAGTTTTTCGACGCTCGGCCGATCAATCTAGACCATTTGCCGGTTATATATATGCTACCTTCGGAATAATGATTCTAATAGACCTTGTTTTAAGTGACCTTCTCGGAGCTTTCACTCTCAGCCAAGTCGCGTATTACATATTGTCTTATGGGATATTGTTTTTGCCATCACTGCGATTTGTAGAAATACTTAAGGCTTCCGCACACAGCGTAAATAAAGGCCGTACTGAGAGTCGCCAAATCGTTTGAATTTAGCCAGTTTTAAGCCAATAAGTTGCGGCAAGGTAAGTCTGCCGGGCCAAGAAAGCGCTAGGACTCCACCTTCTTTGGCTCGTTTAGATAATTCTTCTATAGCTTTCATAGAAATATCGTCATAAGGAGGATCAATTAAGATCAGATCAAAACAGTCCACATTATGAGCTATCCAGGACTCAACTTGTGCTCGTATGACTCGAACACGATCCTTCACACCTAAACTTGATATATTTTGTTTAATCAACTCAGCATTTTTGAGATTTGATTCGATCGCTGTAACATAGTCGGCTCCACGGCTGATCGCTTCCAAAGCAAGCGCACCGGTCCCGCTAAAGGCATCGAGAACTACAAGGCCGTTAATATCTCCAAGACTATCAAATATAGCTCCGCGCATCTTTGCACTCATCGGATGCGTAAGTTTATTGTTAGACGATTTAAAATTGCTACCTTTTAAGTTTCCGGCTATGACTCGCATATCGTATATTAGTCCAGCAGAACCAGCCCCGCCTCACTGGCAGCCCCTTTCCAAACCAGTATTATACTGCCAACTATTACGGGTAATAAGTCGTTACGAATACGCTTGGCCAGTGAACGGTTCCAACCATGCGCATAAAACTCATCATACATTTTATAACTATCAATCTGCTGGGCTATAGTCCTAAACCAGTTTGACAAATTCAACGAGGTGACATCTTGCGGCAACTCACCTACACATTCACTGAACGTCAACTTTATCGGTCGGATTAAGGTAGCTACGCCCATTTCAAAACTGGCGTGCGTCATAAACAGTCCTTTAGGTCCCCAGAACTTCCAATTATTTACTAGTGACTTAGTGAGAGTAGCGCCTGGAAACAACAGTTTGTCTTTTAGGGTACGGGCGCTGACATGTCTTTTGCCCTTTAGTTCAGCTAGTTTATCGCCATAAGGATAGTGGTGTGCAGGTGTTAAGCCGTCTACAATTGCGTGTGCTAGCCAGGCACCTTCAAACGCTGCCCTGACTAAGTCATGTTCACGCAAACTTACGACTAGGCGATCATAGTGGCTAGAGATGACGCTCAGTAAATGAGTGTCGTTCTCGTCAGACGGAATAAAGAAATGCCATGGCTCATCTTTTGACGGACTTTTGCGCTTAATCGCATCTGGACCGTTATAGCCTTCGAAATGCAATATTTGTTTAATTGTTGGGAAGGTCGTTTTGTCTTTTAACAAAACGCTGAAATTGTGGTAGGCCAAACGATCTATTTTTTGGTGCGCTCCAAGAATAATTCCTGAAGCTTTAGTAAAAGTCGTACCGGAATACATAAAACAGGTTCTATTAATTTAAATATGTTAGCTGTTGAGCTAACTTGACTCGTTTTGCTAGACTCGGGTAGTTTAGCACATTTTCATGCCTGTTTAAAAAACTTATTGCACCGCGCTTTGCTAACTCGACAACCTTTTGATTGTCTAAATTCATTAGGCGAACCGTTGTCTTCCCGTGCTGCAATTTCCCATAGATTGCCCCCGGACCTCGCAAAGCTAAATCCAATTCACTTAAAACAAAACCATTCTCTGTATTGATAAATTGACGCAGCCGGTGAGATGGCTCTAAACTATCGCTTAATATGAGGTAGCAATGGCTTTCATATTCCCCGCGTCCGATTCTACCTCTAAGCTGGTGCAGTTGAGCTAAGCCAAATCGTTCAGGACCGTATATTGCCATAACGCTTGCGTTAGCCACATCTACTCCTACTTCAATAACAGTAGTCGCCACCAATACCGCAATCTCTCCCTTGATGAATGAATGCATAACGCTTTGCTGTTGTTCTGCGCTGAGCTGTCCGTGGATTAGTCCAACACGGTATTTGGGTAGCTTTTTCTGATACATTGCATAGACTGACTCCACCGATAGTTGATCGTGGTCAGTCTTAGATTGTATGTAGGGACAAACGACATACGCTTGACGACCGTTGCTTAGCTGTTCCGTCAAATATTTAAAAAACGCTGGAAGATCTGAGGGCGTAGTTAAAAAACTCTTTATCGGCCGTCGTCCTTGCGGAAGGTCAACTAAGCGCGACAACTCCAAATCGTTAAATATTGTTAAGGCCAGAGATCGCGGTATAGGCGTTGCCGTAATGCTTAAGCAGTGCGGAAGATATCCTGCTGATTTTTGTAATTGTTGCCGTTGATCAACTCCGAATCGATGCTGTTCATCTATAATTACGAGCGCTAAATCTTTCCAGTCAATGCCGCTTGTTAGTAAACTGTGCGTACCGACAATAAAAGCTCCATTAGTTTTGTTAGCTCGGTCGATTGCAGATCGTTTATTTTTGTTTTTCATGCTGCCGGTTAGAAGTACAAGATGATCTACTAATCCTAGTGGTTCTAACAAGCGTTTGATGGTTGTTGCGTGCTGAACCGCCAGCAGTTCGGTTGGCGCCATAAACGCAATCTTGTATCCTTCGCTAACCGCCATCACCGCCGCCATCACCGCTACCACTGTTTTGCCGCTGCCAACATCTCCCTCGACTAGACGGTTCATTGGTACTTTACCTTGCATATCCATGTAAATTTGCCAGATTATTTTTCGCTGGTCGTCGGTTAGTTTAAACGGAAGACGTGAAACAAATTCTTTTGCGATTTCTACCTTAAACGGCACTTTCAGTGTTTTCGCCAACTCGCGTTGTTTCCGAGATAATTCATTAGCCAATAATATTGGGAATAGTTCATCAAACTGCAACCGGCAGGAGGCTGAATTTAGCTTGTATTCAGATTCAGGATAATGCATTTGGGTTATGGCCCGGTTTAAAGTCATTAGCTTCAACTCTTGAACTAACCAACGTGGGCAATAGTCTTTAATCTTAACGCCCAGGGGAAGTGCAGCTATCATGGCTCTGCGAATCATGGCTGAATTTAATACTTTAGTTTCAGGGTAGATTGGTATTATTCTGGCGCTGTTAACGGGTAAGTCGCTTACTATCTCGGTATAAGGATTTATTAGCGCAAGTTGTTTATGGCCGAGCTTGAAGTCACCACTCAAAAAATACTCGTGCCCGCCTCTAATGTTATTCAGTCTGTATGGCTGGTTAAACCAAACTACTCGAACACTTCCGCTTGTATCACTAGCTATCGCTTCAGTTATCGATAATCCCCGCCGTCCGCGCCGTATAGTTGATTGCTTAAGTACGGCTCTAATTGTCACACGACCAGGGCGCAACCGGTTAATTGGCGTAATAACGGAATAATCCTCATGCCGATTAGGCAAGTAAAACAGCAGGTCTCTAATGCTCTTTATGCCACGCGCCTTAAATGCTGAGGCTGTCTTATCGCCGACTCCATGCATGCTATCAATTGAGTCTGACAGTTTTAATGATGGATTGGGCTTCTGACTAAGCATTAACTTACCAATTCAATTAAAGCTGAGTCCTTGTATGCTTTACCGCGTCGCAGTAATAGGCGTCCGTTTGTAAAGTCGCTGTTTACGAAATTTTCCCGGTCGATCGTTTTATTATCTATATAAATGGCGCCATCTTTCAGCAGCTTGCGCGCAGCTGTGTTCGATGCTGCTAAACCACTTGTGACTAGCGCCAGAACAATCGGTGAGTCGACGGCTGCCTTAGCCGACGGTATTTCATTCCTTAATGTGTCTAACTGCTTACGACTGGCAGACCCGATACTCCTGGACCCAACAAGAAACTCCGTTACCGATCTAGCCAATTCCGCTGCAGGTGAACCATGAACGATTGCCGTTACTTCGTCGGCTAATTTATACTGTGCAAGTCGAAGTTTAGAGTGAGCAAAGTGTCTTTCAATAATTTTGCTAATCGATTCCTTGTCAAGCATCGTAAACAGTTTTAAATAACTGTCCACCGTACTATCATCAGCATTAACCCAAAACTGGTAAAACGCCGTCGGCGATGTTTTTGTCGGATCCAACCAAATAGCTCCTTCTTCAGTCTTACCAAACTTAACATTTGTTTGGGGGTTTACAACAAGCGGGCAAGCCCACACCTGTGCATTATCGCCGGATAGTCGTCGAATAAGTTCAACGCCAGCGATTGAATTTCCCCACTGGTCGGCACCACAGACCTGCAAATTAACGCCATATCTATTATGCAAGTGATAAAAATCGTAAGCTTGAATTAATACGTAACTGAATTCGGCATAGCTTATACCGTTACCTTCTTGTCCAAGCCTGGTTTGTACAAATTCACGCCCCAGCATTTGACTTAGCGGCACATGCTTTCCAACTTCTCTTAAAAAGTCCAAATAATCGTAATTTTTAAACCAATCATAATTATCCACGATTTCAATATGATTTCTATTAAACAATCTTTGGTATTGCTGAGTGATTGACTGCTTATTGCGCTTTATGTCCCTAATTGACAGCATGCTACGTTCTTCGCTTTTCCCGTCAGGATCGCCAATCATACCTGTTGCACCGCCAACTAACAGAAATGCTTGATGCCCGTAATTAATAAAGTGCTTGACCATCATGGCGGTTGCTAAATTGCCGACAGTCAGCGAGTCTGAGCTCGGATCAACACCCCAGTAAAAGCGGTAGGAATTTTTGTCTAATTCAGTAATATTTGAAAGGGTTGTTTGTCCTAAGAATCCACGCCAGCTAAGTTCTTCCGATAAAGTCATTATTTTTCATACTTTCATTAGTTGTAGTTGCTATTTTAGACAATAACAGCTAGGAGTCATAGTCTACAGCTTAAAAATAGCTTTAAAAATTAAGTATAAAAGAACACGTTTAAAAGTTTAAGTTTGCTATAATTACAGCTATTCGAAGTATAACGCTACTAAAGCAGTAAAGGGCAGTTGTTAAATAGTGGCTTCTAAGGGACCGAGTCGAGGACGACGCCGAAAAGGACGTCAACCGGACTCAATTCAATTAAATCGATCGCTAACTTCACGACGTAAAGAGCGGAAGGCTGCGGCGCGAGCCAAAAAGGCAGAATACCTAGCTAGCCTGCCTAAAGACCGCTGGAAGCGAATGGCTGTCCGATTAAGTCCGAGACATCTGATTGCATATTGGTTCTCACGCGACGGCGCAATTATGGCGCTTAAAATAATTGGCATATTCATTTTTATATGCTTCTTTGTTGTAATCGGCATTTTCGCCTACTTTAGAAAAGATATTCTAGCATTTAAGAGCATCGATGGTGCAAATCTAGGAGGTAGTATCAGTTACTATGACCGAACCGGAACAGTTTTACTTTGGCAGGATTACAATTCCGTTAAACGTGTTCCGGTAAGTTTTAACGACATAAGTCCATATATGAAGGAGGCTACGGTAGCCATTGAAGATAAAAACTTTTATCACGAAAGTGGATTCGACTTTCTAGCAATTTTGCGCTCAGCTGTCCATGACATCATACACCATGGTCAGGGTCTAGAGGGTGCTTCAACTATTACTGAACAGGTCGTGAAGTTAAATAAAGGTTGGAAAGATCCCCTAACTATTACTGAAAAAATTGAAGAAATTGGATTGGCGATTGAGCTCAGTCGTGAATATTCAAAAGCTCAGATTTTAAATGCTTATCTAAATATCGCGCCGTACGGTAATGTCGACTACGGCGTACAAGCTGCCGCCCAAGACTACTTCCATACTACAGCCGCCAAACTAACTCTTGCCCAATCAGCCATGCTCGCTTCAATTCCGCAAGCCCCGACCGCTTACTCACCTTTTTCTAGCCCTACGTACAACTCAGCTGTATCGGCCAACTATTTTGCTGCAAACTTATTAACTGAACGCGCGCATTACGTGTTGCAGCTGATGGTTCAGCAACACTATATATCCGAAGCTCAAGCACAAGCCGCCATGAAGGTGAATGTATTAGCCGAAGTGTATCCTCTGCAATCAGAGTATAACGTTATCAAGTATCCTTACTTTGACTTAGCCGCAAAGCAACAGCTACTGAATACCTACGGCCAAAAATTGATGAGCCACGGCACCTGGAAGGTTATTACAACATTAAGTGTGCCTTTGCAAAACTTAGCTCAAAACGTTGTGGCTAGCAACGCCAATAACGCCCTATACGTTGGAGGCGCAGACGAAGAAGCGTTGGTTGCGGAGCAAACGCAAACCGGACAAGTGGTTGCCTATGTCGGTGGCGAAAACTTTAACAATCCGATAGATGGGCAAATTAATTACGCAGCTCTAAATATCAACCCCGGATCTACGATTAAACCTTATGTGTATTCAACGTTCATAAACAACAGTCACGATGCTGGTGCCGGATCAGTAATATACGATGTCCAACAACCACTACCGGGATATCCGTGTACTAATAAGGCTAAACCGCAATACGGCGGCAACTGTCTATGGGACTACGATTATCGTTATCCTGGGCCGGAAACCTTGCGCTATGCCCTAGCTGGTTCTCGAAATGTCCCGGCGGTCAAGATTGGTTTAATGGCAGGCATATCTAATGTGCAAAAAACGGCAAGCGCAATGATGGGATTTCCTAACGCTTACGTGTGCTATGCTCCAAACACTAACCCGATTACTGACGGCCCTGCACAACAAGTACCTTGTTACGGTTCCGCAGCCATTGGTAATGGTTATTTGCAGCTAGATCATACGGTTAATGGACTGGCGACTTTGGGTCGAATGGGTGTTGAAGTACCGCAAACCTATATTCTTAAGATTATCGGTGCTAACGGCAACACAATATACCAGTGGCATCAACCGAAAGGTACACAGGTACTAAGACAAGACACGGCCTACATTATGAACAACATGTTGAGCGATCCACGGGCGACCTATTTGCCCGGATCTTGCTCGACGTATACTTGTACCCAGTTATATCAAGGCGGTTATAAGTGGGAACGCTATAACGGTTGGGACATAGCCGTTAAAACTGGAACCCAAAACTCGGACATGAGCGGATTAATGGCCGGATGGACAACTCAGTATACTGTTGTCTCATGGGCCGGATACCATACGATTAATAAACCGCTAAAACTGGGAACGATGGAAGCAATTACCGAACCGATGACCCGAGGATGGATGCAGAGCGCCCTAGACATGCTGCATACGAAACCGATTAACTGGGTTCAGCCAAAGGACATTAAAGTCATACCAGCATACGTTCAAAGAGTTCATGTCGGGTTAGGCTCAGAGGAACCGGGGCCAGTCGATGAACTATTCCCATCGTGGTATACGGGTAAGGGCGCTACAGGCACGCGGGTTATCGATAAAGTTTCTGGCGGACTTGCAACAGCCTGCACCCCACCCGATGCACGCGAGACCGTCACCGGTGGAACGGCTGCCAGTTTTTCTGTTGATAAGTTTTGGCCCATTAACCAATCTAAGAACAGTAGCTCATCTAATGCGCCCGTGTATGACAATGTACATAAATGTAGTGACCAACTACCAAGTGTGAGTTTTATTAATCCGACCGCCGGGTCTAATACAATTTGCAGCAATACAGACAATAATGGTAAAGGCTGTTCGATCGTGATTAACGCGGTGGCTGGAACGCACCCCTTAGCAGGTGGTAACGTTCCTGGCTCCGGCACATTAAGTTTAAGTATTAACGGAAGCGTAGTCCAAACATGGAACTTAGCTAACGCACAACTACCGGTGGTTTATTACTATCTACCGCCAGCATCCGATACTAGCCAGACTACCGTCAACTTAAGTGCCACTGTAACGGACAGCGTCCTATACCAAAATACAGCGACTGCTCAACTCAGCGCGCAATATACCGGTACTAATTCACCACCGCCAGCATCTACTACAAATAGCAGTCCACCGCCACCCGGTGGTTAGAAAAATAAACAACCTTGAATTAAAGTCCAAGGCTTCCCTGCTTCGCCAAGCCTGGTCTGTCATATTGGTGTTCAATGTACAGTTTGATAGCATTCTCGGTTATCCTCCATACGTTCTCAGCAAAGTAGCCACCA